>JACCZQ010000366.1 GCA_013695905.1 Chthoniobacterales bacterium | reverse complement strand
AATCTCAAGACGCGGGGTGGAGCAGTCTGCTAGCTCGTCAGGCTCATAACCTGAAGGCCGCGGGTTCAAATCCCGCCCCCGCAACCACTCCATCTCCCTTTCCGCAAGTTCGGGCAGGTTGAGGATCACTTTCTTAAATTAAGTTCAGATGCCGGCAGGGTGAAATATGCGCCACCGTTATAGTCGAGTCGCTGCAGCATCGTGAGCAGCCCCGCCGTTGATACCGTTTCTCTGGCTCCTCTGAATGCCTCGACGACACTAGAAATCCCGCCAGCATATCCTGGGCGGACTGAACTGTCGATGAGGGTTCGTTCGATGCTGGTCAGTTCCAGCGTCTCGCCGTCTGCTCCGGTCAGCTCAATGACACCTAGGCGTCCGGTGTTCTTTCCGTTGATGATCATGATGTCGACGCCGTTGTACGACAGAACGTAGTTGGACCTCCTCTGCGGCGACCCGAAGGCACGGACGATCGCTTCTTGGCTGAGAGTGCCACCTCGCGGCTTCGCGCTTTGCTCGTGATTGAGATACACCGTTGTGGGTGTTTCCCGCGTCAGCCGGTGGAGGGAAATCGCAGTCCCGTGGGTGAGATAGGAATGCCGCCGCAACGAAAGCGCAATGTCGAACGTCGAGGCATATCGCCAAATGTAACGAGCCTCATCACCATATCGTTCCGAGTACAGGTTGATCTTTTCGAGGTCCGTATTCTCGAGAAGGAAGTTGATGAACTCCGCCTGACCCCAGTATGCGGCACCGCCGCCCCACTCGTCTCGGTGCTCTGTTAATATTTTCAGGAGATCGGAACGCCGGTAAGTGCGACGAGGCGCGGTATCGAACAAGGCGATGATCTGGCTTTTCGCTGCGTCACTCTTAATGATGGCGGCAGGCAAAATAGTCCACGCGACTGGGTGATGTGTCCGGCGAGGGCAGCGAAAACCAAAATGGAACTTGGTTAAGTTGATGGGAAACCAATAAATAACTTCGTATTTCAAGCTAATTACCAATTCAAATATTGGAATTGATTTATCCATTCCAAGATATACATTGGTCGAATGCGCTCCGAATTTCGCCGCCTGCTGCAGGCAAACATTGACGAAAAGCTTAAAAATGTACCAAAGCAACGCTCCATTGATCCGCCGAGTGGCGGTTGGCTAAAGGCCATCCGAGTTGCACTTGCAGTCCCTGCGCGGTATCCAGCGAGCAAGCTCGGGTTGACGACGCAAGCCGTCGAGCAGTTGGAGCGTGGCGAGGCGGCGGGGGCCATCACGTTGAAAAATCTGCGCCGAGCCGCGGATGCCTTGGACTGCGACGTGGTATATGCCGTGGTGCCTCGGGCCGGTTCGTTGAGCGCGATGCTCAGCAAGCAGGCCGACAAACGCGCGCGAACAACGATTTCTGCTGTCGCGCATTCAATGCGCTTGGAGAACCAAGGCACCGACTCAGAAGAGCAGGCAGCGGAGCTGGCGCGGAAATTCGTGGCCGATCCGAAGCCCTCTCTTTGGGTAACGGAGTGATCTTCCACGACGAGCCGGGGCAGACACCGATCGACGCGGCCGAAGCCGATGCGCTGATTCCGCCGCTCAGCACGCAAGAGGAGTTGAATGCTTGGGAGGAGATGAACATACGATCAGCCGACATCTGGGCTCTTTCTCCCCGCGCGATGAAGCGAGCAGAGCCGTTTTCTGAAGACTGCTTATTCGACCTCCACCGCCGGATGTTCGATCAGACTTGGCGATGGGCTGGTAAGTTGCGGGACCGCGATAGAAACATCGGCGTCCCCTTTTTCAAAATACGGGTTGAATTGCGGCAACTTCTCGATGACGCGCGGTACTGGCGCGATAACGAAACATACGAGTTCGATGAGATGGTGATGCGCTTCCATCATCGCCTGGTCCAGATCCACCTTTTTCCGAACGGTAACGGCCGGCATGCGCGTTTAGTCGCCGACGTGATCTCGCGCAAAGCTGGAAATCCACGATATTCGTGGGGCGGCAAGAGTCTCGTAGGCGCCGGTAGCGCCCGAAGCGATTATCTGAACGCCTTACGGTCAGCGGACAACGGTGATCACTCGCCGCTCGTCGCTTTCTGCCGCAGTTGAGGCGTTTTCCTCCGTTCCTAGAGACTCCTGTGTCTCGTGTCGTGGGAACCGCCTCTGCGGCTATTCTCGACAACGCGAAAACAGTTCAGCGGAGCCAAGCGGAGGGTGCGGAGCGGCGGCGAGGTCCTTCGGATCTTTCACCGCCGCGGATCAGTTCAGCGCGGTCTTCGCGGCGGATGACGGGCGCTTCGCGTCGTCCAGCGCCCGACCCACACTGACGACCTGCTGATCCTCTGCCCATCGACGCCACGTGCGGCGGCCGGAGCCGGCGCTCGGAGATTGACTGTGCTTACGAATGGTGCTTTTTTGTGCTCGCAGAACGCACGGAATGCACAACATGCAATCCCTGCACGCAGTGCGCACGAGGGCAGCGGAGTTGGTCGGGCGGCACGAGGGGAACGAGCGAAGTCTCATAACCTGAAGGCCGCGGGTTCAAATCCCGCCCCCGCAACCAATTTCCCGCCGCTCGATCGGGCGGCGCCAACGACGATCCTGAGTAGCTCAGTGGTAGAGCGGTCGGCTGTTAACCGATTGGTCGTAGGTTCGAGTCCTACCTCAGGAGCCACTACTTAAATGCCTCTATCCGAGGTGTTTATACTTACGATCCGCGCCGGAAATACCCGTTTGCCAGCAAAACTGTCAGCAAACGCTCGCTGCATCGCAAAACGGCGGGAGCATCTCCGCTCGGTTTTCTGTTCTTAAGGAGCAGAGCCCGAGATGAAAAATCGCTACCGCCTCTTCCGCCGCAACGGCGTCTTCTACACCCAGGATTCCTCAAGCGGAAAGCAGGAGAGCCTGCGCACCGTCAATCGCCGAGAAGCCGAAGATCTGCTGCACGCCCGCAACACCGCGGCGACAATAGTCGTATCGCCTCCAGCATAGAGGTTGCAGTTCGCCACCGCGGATCGTTCCTCGTTTGTAAGACTCGGTCCGCACAGAGCGATTCTCGGTTCGCTTTGGAACGGGCGTCACGCGAGAGATGTCCTCGGCCCGAAGGTATCAAGCTTCGATCTCGATCAGTCCAAAGACAGGGGAGTAATGCCTCAGCGCCAGCCAAATTCTTTCGACGCGGCGAAGATTCTTACCGGCTTACACGGCTGTAACGCTGCCGAAAGGCAGCCGTCACCTCGACGCTCGACAATGGAGCGTGAAACAAAACTCCTTCAACATGACAGCGCTCAGCTCTTCCCATCATTCCAGGGCGATTCGACGTGCAATCCTTACATGCATCTGCGTGGGCACTATTGCGCTGCTTCCGACAGCCGGTTTGTTTGCGCAGCAAAGTCCCGGCACACCGTCAGCACCTGCACCGCTCAAGGCGGACTCCACTCAGGCGCAGCGGACGCCACCGAGCATCACGAGCTTTGCTCCCGTCGTACAACGCGTGGCGCCAACGGTGGTCAATATCTTCACCACACGAGCTGTGCGAGTCCGGTCCAATCCTCTGATGGAGCACCCGCTGCTGCGGCAATATCGCGGAGCGGACCCTCGGCGGATTCCGCCCGGTGGCGGGCCGAAGCAGCAGGGGCTCGGCTCTGGCGTGATCGTTACGCCGGAAGGGCACATCCTCACTAGCAATCACGTCATCGAGGGTGCCGATGAGATCATGGTCAGCATCGGCGCTGAGCAGAAACAGTATCCGGCCAAGAAGATTGGAACCGATCCGGCGACTGATTTGGCGGTGCTGAAAATTGACGGTGAGAAGTTCCCCGCGATCACGTTCGCGGATCTGGAGAAGACGCAAGTCGGCGATCTCGTCCTGGCGATCGGCAATCCGTTTGGTGTCGGGCAGTCGGTCACGATGGGGATCATCAGCGCGAAGGGTCGCGGCGGGATGGGCATGGTTGACTACGAGAATTTTATCCAGACCGATGCGTCGATTAACCCGGGCAACTCCGGCGGCGCACTCGTCGATTTTGAGGGTCGGCTGGTCGGTATCAACACCGCGATCGTCAGCCGCACGGGTGGCAGTCAGGGCGTGGGCTTTGCAGTTCCCGGAGATCTGGCGCGCAACGTGATGCAGAGCATTCTCGATAAAGGCCGCGTGATCCGCGGCCATCTCGGCGTGATCGTTCAGCCGGTGACTTCCGACCTCGCGGAGACGTTCGGATTGAAGAGCACTGACGGCGCCCTCGTTACGGAGGTCACGCCGCAAAGTCCGGCGGCGAACACCGGTGTGCAGCGAGGTGATGTGATCACGCACGTCAACGGCCAGAAAATCACTGACCCGCGCGATCTGCGGCTCACCGTCGGCGGGATGGAACCCGGCGCGAAGGTCGAGATCAAATACCTGCGCGACGTGCAGGAGAAAACTGCGCAGGTGGAACTCGCCGAACTGCCGACGGAGCAAGGTCGCTTCGCGCAGAACGATTCGTCAGCGACAGGGGCGGTCCT
>JACCZQ010000363.1 GCA_013695905.1 Chthoniobacterales bacterium | reverse complement strand
CCGCCGTACCCACCACCGCCGCCGCCACGGCCGCCACCACCGCCGCCGTAGCCGCCGCCGCCGCCTGGCGGGCGAGCTTCACGTGGGCGCGCTTCGTTCACCGTCAGGGGACGGCCTTCGACCGTCTTGCCGTTGAACTCGGCGACCGCTTTCTGCGCGTCCGCATCGGTCGTCATCGTCACGAAAGCGAAGCCGCGCGATTTACCGGTAAACTTATCCTGCATCAGCGTGACCTCTTGCACTGGTCCCGCTTGAGCGAAAAGATCCTGAAGATCTGTCTCGGTCGTGTTGAAGGAAAGATTTCCTACGTATAATTTAGTTCCCATCTGAGTTTATTGTGGAAAACGCCGCTACGGTCACTGTTCCCGCTCATCGGATTTCGAACCGCCACTGATAAACTCAACTGACAATCCACCAACTTCCCGAGCTGCTGTTTTCTTCGGCCTGATCAGTAGTTCCTATCCCTGCGGAAAGCAAATGAAATCAGGCTTGCAGCGGAACTGCCAATATGCCTTCTCCCCAGCCTCTCCGTGACCAAGCTCGACCCGCGCGCGTCGCGGTGGTCGCAGCTGGTGTCGTGAGTCCCCTCGGCTTCGGGTTGGATGAAACCGCGGAAGCGCTGCGCGAGGGACGGGACTGCGTGACGGAGGTCGATCGCTTCGAGGTGGCCCAATGCCGTTGCCACACCGCCGGTCAAATCGCCGACGACCGCCTGCGGGAATACGCGCCCGGGACGCGCCGCGCGCAGCGTCTGCATCGCGCCGCGCTCATGACCATCGCCGCGCTCCGCGAAACCCTGGAGCAGGCGCCCGGTTTCCAGCCGGAGCTGACGGTGGTCGGCACCACCAGCGGCGGCATGACATTCGGCGAGGAATACTACCGCGCCCTGCACGATCACCGGACGCTGCGGCATGCCCCCTCGTTGATCGCGAACTACACGCCGCAGAAGCCGGTGCTGGACGCGCAGGAGGCGCTCGGCATCTCCGCCCCGTGCCAGGTGATCGCGAATGCGTGCGCCTCCGGCACGAATGCGATCGGGCACGCCTTTGCCTGCATCCGCTCCGGTCGCTATCAGCGGGTGCTGACCGGCGGCTACGACGCGATCTCGGAGCTGGTCTTCGTGGGATTTGACTCTCTGCAGGCGGCGACCGCCGACAAGTGCCGGCCATTCGACAGTGGCCGCAGCGGGATGGTGCTTGGGGAAGGTGCTGCGATGCTCGCGCTCGAGAACTACGAAGCCGCCGCGGCGCGCGGCGCCAACATCCTGGCGGAGGTGGTCGGCTACGGCCTCTCGACCGATAATCATCACCTCACGCAACCGAACCCCTCCGGCGAAGCCGCGCGCCAGGCGATGGAGCAAGCGCTCGAGCAGGCGCAGCTCACCGCGCCCGAGATTGATTATATCAACGCGCACGGCACCGCGACGCCCTTCAACGATGCGGCGGAAGGTCGCGCCATCGCCACTCTTTTCAAGCGGGTGCCGATCAGCTCCACCAAGAGCATGATGGGTCATTCGTTAGGTGCGGCCGGCGCAATCGAAGCGGTCATCGGCCTGCTGGCGCTGCGTGATCAGTTCCTGCCGCCGAACATCAACTTTCGTGAGGCTGACGCCGATCTGGATCTCGAGATCGTGAGCGCAGCACGGCCGGCGCAGGTGCGCACCGTCCTCTCGAATTCCTTCGGCTTCGGCGGCACCAACGCTTCCGTCATTTTCCGCCAGCTTGCGGCATGAGTCTGCGCATCGGCGGCATGGGCTGGGTGACACCGCTCGGGAGCGGTGTGGCGCAGGTCTGGGAGCGCCTCCGGCGCGGCGAGCAGCCGGCCATCCAGACTGTCTCCAGCACGATCGATCGCCGCACCTTCCAAGTCTTCGGGGTTCCTCCCGAAGCGACAGCTGCGGCGCCGCCGCATCCCCGGCTCCGTCGCTCCAGCGCGATCTCGCGCTATGCCGCGGTCGCCGGGCTGGCTGCTCTCGAAGATGCCGGTGTGCAGCTGGACCCGGCCACCGCCAGCCGCACCGCGGTGATC
>JACCZQ010000359.1 GCA_013695905.1 Chthoniobacterales bacterium | reverse complement strand
CCCCGCTGGAGAGGGGGCTCCTTCTCCTGCGGGGAGAAGGTCGGAATGAGGGGCTGCAGGCGACATTTCAATTTCTAGGAAAATTGCACGTCTTTGCCCGGATCCATCTCGAAATCGAGCGTAAGGGTGTCGGCCACGTTCGGCTTGATGATCTCCTCGACGAACTTCACGTAGATCGGGTCCTCGCGGTAGATCTCGTGTTTGTCCATCGATTCGAAATCGATCGCGATAAAAAACGGCCACGTCATTTCTTCGTTGATGCGCTTGCCGCACTTGATGCTGAGCACCTCCGGAATTTTCAGGAGCTGCATGCGCGCATTCATCATCATCTCTTCCACGCGCGCGGGCGTGACTTCCGGCTTCAGCTTGAACAGCGAGATGTGATGCACCATGGCGCCTAGGATTAGGCGGGGAACACCTGCCGCGCAAGCCGGAAACCGGCGGCCCGTGAAGGAGAAAATCGCGCCTGCGTGACGGTGTTTCGCCTGACGGGGGGAGAGGAGTTTCCTTGCCGCGCGGCGCGGAGAAGCGTACTCTCGGGAGGTGGTGAAAATCCGGAACTCCCTCTTTTTCGCGATACTGCTGGTGCTGCTCTGCAGCGCGCGGGTGGAGGCGCAGACTGTCACCGCGCTGCCCCCTGCGGAGACGGCGGTGGTGGGGAGATTCGCGCGCGGACCGATCGATCTGCCGCGGCGGGTGACGGCGAGCGAGTTCGACGCGCTGTTCGGCTCGACCACGCCCGCGAGTTATCCGGCAGAGCTGCAGGTGCGCCAGTTCTTCGCGAATGGTGGCGCTGCGCTGCACGTGGTGAGGATTTCTCCCGAAGGCGCGCTCGCGCAGGCGCTCCTGGGTCGCGCGGATGAGCTGACCGGATTGCACGCGCTGACCGTGGCGAGTGATGTGCGGCTGCTGGTGGCCCCGGAGTTGTCGATGGTGGGAGCGGGTGAGTTCCCGGCGTTGCTCGGGAGTTTTCGGGCGTTTCTCGAGCCGCGTCGGATTTTTCTCCTGCTCGATCCGCCGCCGGGCCTCGCGAGCGTGAGCGCAGCAGTGGCTTGGGTGCAGGCCTCGGTGCCGGTGAATGCCAGCTCCTGCGCGATCTATTTTCCCTACCTGCAGGTGGCGACGAGCTCCGGGACGGTGCAGGCGCCGGCAAGTGGCTCGATGGCGGCGGTGTTCGGCCGGAATGCGACGTGGGTGAGTCCCGCCGGCACGTCGTTTCCGATCTCGGCGGCGGGAGTGTCTCAGGGTTTGACGACGGCGGAGATCGACGCCCTCGCCACGAATCACATCAATCCGGTGCGGCTGCTCTCCGGGCAGGTGGTGCCCTGGAGCGCGCGCACGCTCGATCGCGAGGATGCGGAGAAGCGGTTCATCGTGGTGCCGCGGACGGTGCTCTGGGTGGCGGCGAGTGTGGAGCGGTCGCTGGCGTTTGCCGCGATCGCGGATAACGCGGAGCCGCTCTGGGCGCAGATCCGCTCCGGCGTGGCCGGGTTTCTCCACGGGCTTTACCAGCAGGGGGCGTTTGCCGGCAGCACACCGACGGCGTCATACTTCGTGCGCTGTGATCCCTCCACGACGACTCCCGCGGATCAACAGGCGCATCGGGTGAATGTCCTTTACGGGATGGCGTTGCTGCGGGCGTCGGAGTTCTACATCAACGTGGTGACGGGGGTGACGTTCGACCCGCAGCGAGTGGTGGAGGTGCCGGTGCTGCGGCTGCGCGCGGAGGGTGGCGAGCTGTTTCTGCCGTTCCCGACGCTGGCGGGATTCGGTTATCAACTCGCGTCGCGCCCGGCACTCGGGAGCGGCACGTGGAACGCGGTCGGGGTGCCGGTGAACGGCGATGGCTCGTGGCAGCGGCCGGTGTTGCCGCAGAGCGGCGGGAGCGGATTTTTTCGGGTGGAGATTAGCTCACGCCGCTGAGGGCGGCACTGCCGATCCGCGCGGCTACTTCTTCCAGTCGAGCGCGCCTTTTTTCAGGGCGTAAACATACCCCACCATCAGGATGGTGACGAAGCTCAGCATGCTCCAGAGGATCGCTTTGCTCTCGATGATGGACTCGCGGTAAACGACCGCCCATGGATACATGAAGACGATCTCGAGATCGAACAGGATGAAGAGCATCGCCACGAGGTAGAACTTCACGCTGAACCGCGGCTGCGCCTCCCCCTGCGGGAGCATGCCGCACTCGTAGGCGGTGTCTTTAATGGGGGTGCGGCGGCCGGCTTTCCCCAGCAGCACGCTGATGACCAGAGCAGACACGGCGAAGCCAACTGCCACCCCGATGTGCAGCAGAATAGGAAGGTATTCGTGGATCATCCGGAAAAATGTGGACCGGCCGGTGCCGGTAAAATCGCAATTCGGCTACTTCGCGGCTGCGGTGGCTTTCGCAGTGGCGGCAGCTTTCGCGGCGGCGATGGCCGTGAGGTGGCCATTCTGCGGCGCAACCGCCCGGGCCAGAGCAGCTGGCAATCCTTTATATTTCTTGCCCGTCTTCTTCACCGCGCCTCGCGCGACGAGGTTCTGAAGCTTCTCATACGCACGCAGGCGCAGCATTTCCTCGCCTCCGCTGGCGGCATTGCGGGCGCGGAGGTTCTCATGCACGATGTCGAAGACCTGCTTAAACTCGAACGACGAACGACGTGAGAGCACCGCGACAAGCTCCTCGGTCACAAGATCGGGCACTCGACGGGAAAATGCGTTTTTCTTCAGGATGGCCATGGCGCGGACGATATCATGTTCGTTTTTTTTGCGCAGCAGAATTCTGGCGGTTTTGTGAATAAATGCGGCCAATATGGCCTACGAAGCCGATTTTGCGGCTGTTTAGGCGATTCTCGGGGCCTTTCGAGCTGTTTCTCTGCTCTGGAAGCGTCAACCCGTCCCGGTTTTTGCGGTGCGGGGGTAAACGAAGCGACCCCTAAGGCTCCTGTTCCTCGTCCGGCTCTTCCGTCGGCGGCGTAGGCTCGGCGTCTGGATCATGCACTGCTGGAGCAGCGGCATCGTCGGGCTCGGCGATCATCTGGTTTTGTCGACGGTAGAAATCAACTCCCGCACCAGTCGCGGCGGCGATCCCGAGCGCGGCGTGGTAGATGGAGATGGAACCGACGGACGCGAGCACATATCCATCAGCATCATAGCTCTGCGACACCACCGTTGGGCCGAGATGTCTCACTACGACATCGGCCGGTGGAAGTTTTCCGAGGTCCACCCGCTCCGTGATGCCCGGCATGAACGCCGCTGCCATGATCAGCATCGGCCGCACCGCAGCGTCGAGGCGGGTGTAGAGCAGCGCCAGGTCCACGTAGGTGAAGGAGTATCTCGGCGTCGGCACGAGGCGTGAGGCGGTCTCGAAAGATGCCGAGGCGGCGAGGCCTGGATTTCGGCCCACGGCGCGCTGCATGGCTGCCTCTACGGAAGGAGCATCGAGCCCGGCCACGAGCAGCTGATTCGAGATTGCCACCGTTGGTGCCACGGGGACCATCGGGTTCGCCGGCGGCTGGGTGTAGTAGCGGACACCATCCCTCTCGGAGGTGGTCCAGGCGTTCTCCTCATCGGCTCCGGCGATGTTCGCCAGCATCTCATTAGCTTTCGCGAAGTCTTTCACCGGGAGCGTCGCCAGGAGCGAGGGAAAACGCGATTCCGGCTGCCAATCCCCGATCACACCGACTTCTGCGCCGAAGGTGTTCTCCCATTCATCTCTGGTCGTGCCGCCCCGGGCGAGGCGGGTCAGCATCCCCTGCAAGGCCGTCGGAAGGCCGGGGGTGAGCGCCGCCGGGCCGCTCTGCGGCGAGACATCGCCGGTGGGGTGCAGCATTCCGGCGAAGTAGAGGAATGAATTGGCCGTGGTGAGCGAGAGGGAGCCGCGGGTCAGCTCGCCCATCTCGTCCGCTTTCGGCATTGTCACGAACATGACGTCGCGGATTTTTCCGCCCTCGAATTTCGTCGCCGCGGCGATGCTCCGGATTCGGCGCACGAGAGAACCCTCCTGGACGGTGCTCCCCGGCGGCAGCGCCGCAGGCAGGCGCTCGAAGAATCCGGCCAGCCGCGCGTAACCGAAAAACGCATATTCCACCGGCATGCGGCCGGTGGCGCTCACGTATTCCTGGTCCGCCAGCAAAGGCGCAGCAGCGTCCGGGGTTCTGTCATCGAGCCGATCGAGCAGAGTCTGCAAAACCGGGACGTCGTTGGCGGCGAGGAACCAATCAGCCGCATACACCGTGGCCAGCAACATGCCGCCCTCGCGTCTTACTTCGATCTGATGTTGCTGATGCTGCACCGTCTCCGGCCGGGCCGGCCAGCTCCGTTCGCGCCACGGGCCGAGCAGCTTCTCCACATCCTGCCGGGTGCCTTTGAACCGGAAACCGCCGAGCAGCCGCAGGTTTCTTTCACCGACCGGTACGACCGCGACGAAGAGGTCCTTTGCTTCCAGTGGCTCGAACTGCTCCAGCTGCTGCGCGCCGGCCCACGCGTCCGGATTTCGACTCAGCGGTCGGGCCAGGAAATCCTGCACCGCGGGTTCGCTCCAGAGACGGTAGATATCGGTCTGCTGCCATTGCGCGCGGGTGGTGTTGAGATCCGGCAGATGCACCACCGCGAGCGTCTCTTTCGGGAGCAGCGCCGCGACGGCGAGACTCGGCGATTTCGCACCGCTGGTGAGGCCGAACCAAAGGCCGGCGCCGAGCAGGGCCAGCGCCGCGACCGGCAGGAGAACGCGTTTCATACGGATGATTTCAGGAGCAGCGGAGCGCGAGTGAAGTTCGGCGGAAGACGAGGAAGCCGCGTCTGGTGCAGTTGGCGCAGATAGGGGGAGTGTACCTGAAGGTTGGGCCTCTGTAGAAGAGATTTTGTGGCCCGGGAATGCCAGGGCTGGTGCAGCTCGCCGGCGTCAGGCCCGCGGATGAAACTTCCGGTGCACCGCTTTCAGCCGCTGCTGGTCCACATGGGTGTAAACCTGCGTCGTCGAAATATCGGAATGACCGAGCAGCTCCTGAATGATGCGCAGGTCGGCGCCATTGCCCAGGAGATGCGTCGCGAAGCTATGCCTGAGCAGGTGCGGATAAATGTTCGTCTCCAGGCCGGAATGCCGCGCCCGCTCTTTCACGATCTGCCAGAGCCGCACCGTCGTCAGCTTCGTCCCGCGCGCCGAAAGGAAAATCTCGCTGCCGGTCTTCGGTTTCACCAGCTTCGGCCGCTCCGCGGAAAGGTAGGCCGCGAGCGCTTCGCAAGCCCTTCGTCCCACCGGCACGAGACGCGTTTTGTTGCCTTTGCCCGTCACGCGCAGGATGCGGTCGTCGAGGTTCAGATTTTCGAGGCGCGCATTCGCCAGCTCGGAAATGCGGAGCCCGCTCGCGTAGAGCAGCTCGATCACCGCCCGATCGCGCAAGCCCCGCGGTGGCGTCGTCTTGATGCTGTCGATCAATTGCTCCACCTGCAGCTCGTTGAGCGTCTCGGGGAGATAACGCTCGATCCGCGGCAGCGACAATGTCTCCGTCGGGTCGCGTTCGAGCCGGCCTTTCGCGGTGAGAAAACGGAAGAAAATCTTCAACGCCACCACCGCCAGCTTGATGGACGACGCGGCCAGCCCGCGGCGTTTCTGCACCGCGAGATAGTCGCTGATCACCGCCAGCGTGATCTCGCCTGGCGCGGTGATTTTTCGCGCGGCCGAGCACCAGCTGGCGAATTCGGTGAGCGAGCGGCGGGTCGAGAGCTGGTAATTATCGGAGAGTCCACGCTCCGTCGCGAGGAAGCGGATGAACAAATCGATCTCCGCTTCCATGGGGCAGCGTCCGCGAAAAGGCGAGGCAAGGCAACGCCGCCGCCGCACGGGCGAATTAATTGCGTCCACCCCGAGATGCTGTCTTCGAGTTTATACGGCTGAATTTGAACAACACCGGCACCATCGGCGTCTCACCTGCGTGCGCATCTCCCCCGCGGCGCCGTGCGAACTATAATAGACATCGCCGCACCCGGCCGGGAACGATTGACATAGAG
>JACCZQ010000303.1 GCA_013695905.1 Chthoniobacterales bacterium | reverse complement strand
GGGAAAATCTGCGCCTGGATGAAGTAGCTAGGGCTCAGGAGATCGGCGACGGCGCGCGTCTCGCGCACGGCGCAGAGGGCGCGGCGGCGGAAGCGCTCCGCGTCCTCGGAGTAGGCGCGCTGCAGTTCCTTACCGCCGAGCTGCGAGATGTCGGCTTCACTCGTGAGGCTGAAATGCTGGGCGACATCGGTGCGCTCGAAGCCGGAGAGGCTGCGCATGCCGACATCGTAGAATTGTGCGAGCAGGAAGGTGTCGACGAAGTGCCGCCCATCAACGGTGAACTTCGGGTAATCGATCGTCTTCTCCGCGATCTGGAGCCGCGACGGCCGCGAACGCAGGAAGCCGCCGCTGCGCCCCCAATCGAGCTTCACCTTCGCCTTGCGCGCGCGGGCGACGAGATACGGCAGGTCGAACTTGAAGAGGTTGTGGCCCTCAATGACGTCGGGGTCGCGCTCCTTGATGATGCTCGTCAGGCGCTTGAGCGCAGCGCGTTCGGATTCCTCAACGTTCGCGATATCGACGACGATCAGCTCTTCCCACCCGCTGTTGTCGGCGAGCGCGATGCTCATGAAGTGATCCTCGGGCGTGGAGGCGTCCGGCAGGTCGCGATCCACGCCGCAGAACGACAGCACCTCGATCTGGAGTCGCTTCAGCTCCTCGGGTCGGAGGTCCTTGAACAATGTCCGCCCGGTGTGCGTGAGGTAGTGCTGCACCGGATCGGTGAGCGCGAAGAAGGTGCGTCCGGCGTTCTTCAGCCCGTTGCGCAGCGCGATCAGCTCCTTCCAGCTATTTACGGTCACGAGCCAGTTGAACTTCAGGTCACCGGCGAGTTTCTCCGCGTTGTCCATGCCGAGATCAGCCACGTCGGAATCAGCCCAGACGAACGGGTGGAACGGCTCGATGTCGCACACCGTGCTGCCGTCCTGCTCCCGCCGATAAACCTTCACGGTTCCCGTGTCGCCCATCTCGATCGCGACAATCCGCGGCGTCGGATCCGAGCCGAAGAGGATGGTGTTTTCCTCGAAACGCATTGCGTCCGCAGATTACACAGATTCCGCAGATTCGCTGAAACGGGTCCGAAAAATCTGCGTCACTCTGCGAAATCTGCGCGAACGACGCCGGCGCTCGCTTAGCTTGCGCCGAGCCTCCGCTCCTGTGCGTACGGCAACAGCTCCGGCAGCTCACCTGCACGTAGCTTTTGTTGCACGCCGCGCCAGAAGTCCGGGTGAAACAAGTCGCCGTGCCGCCTGAACAGCTCCTGCTGCGCGCGCTCAGGAAAGGCGAGGAAGTTCGGAAATTCCTCGGGAAAAATGTCGTTGTCGCGCACGGTGAACCACGGCTCCGCAGCCATCTCTTCCTCGTAGCTCGTCGATTGCGGCATCTCGCGGAAATTGCAGTCCGTGAGCCAGCAAAGCTCGTCGTAGTCGTAAAACACCACGCGCCCGTGACGCGTCACGCCGAAGTTCTTCGTTAACAAATCGCCGGCGAAAATGTTCGACGCCGCGAGGTCCTTGATCGCCTCCGCGTAGCCACATGCCGCCGCCGACGCCTCGTCGGCATCACACTCCGCGAAGAAGAGATTCAACGGGCGCACCCGCCGCTCGACGTACGCGTGCGCAATCACCACATCATCGCCGTCCAGCCGGACCGTCGCACCCGTGCTCCGCAGGAGCTCATCGAGCAGCGCCGGATCAAAGCGATCTCGCGCAATGCGCAGGTGCTCAAACTCGTGCGCCTCCACCAGCCGGCCCGCGCGGTCGTGCTCGAACACCATCTTGTATTTGCTCATCACCTCGCGGCGATCGCTGTTTTTCGGTGCGTCGAATCGGTCGCGGATGAGTTTGAAGACGGCGTCGTAACTCGGCAGCGTGAACACGAGCATCACCATGCCGCGCGTTCCTTCCGCGGTGACGAAGTGATCGCTCGAGTGCTGAAGGTGCCGCACGAAATCGCGGTAGAACTCGGTTTTCGCATGCCGGTTGTAGCCGATCGCATTGTAGAGATCGGCAATACTTTTGCGCGGCATCAACTCGCGGAGCCAACGGACGAGGGCGAACGGACATGGCGCGTCGACGCGGAAATACGCGCGCGTGTAGGAAAATAGAATCGCGAGGTCTGCTTCGCCGACGAGCAGCGCATCAAGCACTATCCCGCGCTGATCGGTATGCCTCATGCAAAATGCGACCGGCACAACGCTTGCGGCATCATCGGTCGGGCAGACGCGTCCGACGAGATATGCGCCGCGCCCGCGGTAGAATGTCGCGCCGACCAGCTCGAGCTTCGCCTCGCCGCTCTGGCCGATCGCGTGGGTGAGCCGCTCTGCGGCGGCTGCGAGCGAACCCGGCAGATCGTTCCAGCAACTCTCGGCGAACCCGCCCGCTTCTGCGTCGGTCAACACCCGCTGGAGCAACTCGCGCAGAGGCGCTCCGGAGTAAATGCGGCCTACATTCGCGCCGACGCTGGTCGGCGGAGCGTCGAAGTCGGTGTCGACGAATTCGATTGCCTGATCGACACCTTCGGTCGTGAAGATGCGACGGGTCAGCGAGTTGAAAAAACTTTCGCCAATTTCCCAGCGCGACGAGTGCCCAATCAGCGCCGAGTAGACGGCTTTGATGGCGCTCCAGATTCCGCGATCGCAAAGACGCGCGGCCAGCAAGCCTTTGATTGTATTCGTTAGGCTATCGAGGACCCGCGAGTAGAGATGCAGCCGCTCGGCCGCGTCGTCGTAGCTGCCGCGCCAGTCGCGCGCGAGAAAGCGATCGCGCCCGCGCCGAGTGATCTCATCGAAACGCGCCGCGTAGTCATCGAGCGCGTTCCGGGCTTCCTCCGCGCAGAGCGCAGCGAGCCGGCTATCGGTGAGCGCCGGCGCGGCAGGCGAAACCGTCTCGTTCAATGAAACTGCTCTTGCTCGGTCGAACCTTGCAGCGCGCCGGTCGAGCATTCGCCAGCCATGATGACCTGCGCGACATCATCGAAGTACCCGGTGCCGACTTCGCGCTGATGTTTCGTCGCAGTGTAGCCGTCCTTCTCCGCGGCGAACTCCGCTTGCTGCAGCTCCGAGTAGGCGGCCATACCGCGATCGCGATAACCGCGCGCGAGGGTAAACATGCTGTAGTTGAGCGCGTGGAATCCCGCCAGCGTGACGAACTGGAATTTGTAACCCATCGCGCCGAGCTCGCGCTGAAACTTCGCAATCGTCGCTTCGTCGAGCTTCGCGCGCCAGTTGAACGAGGGCGAACAGTTGTAAGCGAGCAGCTTTCCAGGAAATCGACCATGAATCGCCTCCGCGAATTGCTTCGCTTCCGCGAGATCGGGCTTCGCAGTCTCGACCCAGATCATGTCCGCGGAAGGCGCGTAACTCAGGCCACGCGAGATCGCCTGCTCGATCCCCGCGCGCACATGATAAAACCCTTCGACCGTGCGCTCGCCCGAAATGAACGCCTGATCGCGCTCGTCCACATCGCTCGTGAGAAGCGCCGCGCCGCCGGCATCGGTCCGCGCGATGATGATCGTCGGCACACCGGAAATATCCGCAGCGAGACGGCCCGCGATGAGATTATTGATCGCGGTGCGGGTCGGCACGAGAACTTTGCCGCCCATGTGACCGCACTTCTTTTCGCTCGCGAGTTGGTCTTCGAGATGAACGCCGGCCGCACCAGCTTCGATCATCGCTTTAACCAATTCGAAGACATTCAGCGGGCCGCCGAATCCCGCTTCCGCGTCGGCGACGATCGGCGCGAACCAATCGATGTCGTGCTTGCCCTCAGCGTGCGTGATCTGATCCGCGCGCTGCAGCGCCTGATTGATGCGCTTTACGACTGCCGGCACGCTGTTAGCCGGATACAAGCTCTGGTCGGGATACATCTGCCCGGCGAGATTCGCGTCCGCCGCGACCTGCCATCCGCTCAGGTAAATCGCCTTTAAGCCGGCGCGTACCTGCTGCACCGCCTGGTTACCCGTGAGCGCGCCGAGCGCCGGCACGAACGCTTCCGTGTGGAGCAACTCCCACAGCTTCTCGGCGCCGCGACGCGCCAGCGTGTGCTCGGGAACCACCGTCCCTTGCAATCGCCGGACGTCTTCTAACGAGTAGGTGCGTTCGATGCCGTCCCAGCGCGAGTCGTTCGCCCAATCCCTCATGGTTGCTTTCGCTCCGAGGCGATTTGTCTCTGCGGCGGAGTCGCCGTTGTTGCTCTCTGTTTTCATAGTTGAGTTAGTTCAGCTTATCGTATCCGGGCAGCGTCAGGAACTCGACGAACTCGTCGTCCGTCGTGATCTGGTCAAACAACTCGCGCGCGATGTCGAATTTCCCGGCGCCAAATCGCTGCTCGCCCGCCTGCGTTTTGATCTTCGCCAGCTCTTCATCGAGGACGCTGCGGAAGAGTTCGCTCGTCACCTTGCGGCCATCCGTCAGCACGCCGCGCGGATGGCGAATCCATTGCCAGACCTGCGCGCGCGAGATCTCCGCCGTCGCGGCGTCTTCCATCAAATTGAAGAGCGGCACCGCGCCATTTCCTCGCAGCCACGCCTCCAAGTATTGCACGCCCACGCTGATGTTCTGGCGCAAGCCCGCCTCGGTGATCGGCTCGCCCGGTCCGAAGTCGAGCAGGTCAGCCGCGGTGACATTCACGTCCTCGCGTTTGCAATCGATTTGGTTGGGCTGCGGCATGACCGCGTTAAAGGCATCGAGCGCGAGTTGAACCATGCCGGGATGCGCGACCCACGTGCCGTCGTGGCCGTCGCGCGCCTCGCGTTCCTTATCGGTGCGCACTTTCGCGAACGCCTCTTCGTTCGCCGCCGCATCCTCTTTCACCGGAATCTGCGCCGCCATTCCGCCCATCGCGAAGATGTTGCGGCGATGGCACGTCTTAATACAGAGCAGCGAGTACGAGCGCATGAAGTGCGTCGTCATCGTGATCAACGCGCGGTCTGCGAGCACGAAATCGGGTTTGTTCCGAAACCGCTTGATGCACGAGAAAATGTAATCCCAGCGGCCGCAGTTCAGCCCCGCGGAATGGTCGCGCAATTCGTAAAGGATTTCGTCCATCTCGAACGCCGCCGGAATCGTCTCGATCAACACGGTCGCGCGAATCGTCCCCTGCGGAATCCCGAGCTCATCCTGCGCGAGCTTGAAGGCATCGTTCCAGATCCGCGCCTCCAGATGGCTCTCCATCTTCGGCAGGTAAAAATACGGGCCGCTGCCGCAGGCGATCAGCTCCTTCGCGTTGTGAAAAAAGAAGAGCCCGAAATCGAAAAGGCTGCCGGACATCGGCGCGCCATCGACCAGCAGATGTTTCTCGACCAAGTGCCAGCCGCGGGGCCTAACGAGTAGAACGGCGACCTGATCGTTGAGCTTGTATTCCTTACCGTTCGGATTTGTGAACGTGATCGTGCGGCGGATCGCGTCGCGCAGGTTCACCTGCCCTTCGATCATGTTCGACCACACGGGCGAATTCGCGTCCTCGAAATCCGCCATGAACATCTTCGCGCCGGAGTTCAGCGCGTTGATCACCATTTTGCGATCAGTCGGTCCGGTGATCTCAACGCGCCGATCACGCAGATCCGCCGGGATCGGCGCGCATGTCCAATCGCCGTCGCGGATCTCCTTCGTCTCCGGGAGAAAGTCGAGCATTTCGCCGCGATGGAGCGCCGCCTGGCGTACTTGCCGCCGCTCGAGACATTCCACGCGACGCGCACCGAGCGCCCGCTGCAGTTTGGCGATAAACGCCAGCGCCTCCGGCGTCAGAATCTCCCTCACAGCGGCGGTGACTTCGCTGGTTAGCTCAACGCCGTCAGGGGTTTGGATGCGAGAAGTTGTGTCCATGAGGCGCCGCTAACGATTCGTCGCCCGCTCCTCACCCGCGCGCATCAATCGCCGATCGCGCTCGCGCCATTCCAAAACCGAATGCGTCTCGCCGCGGCATGAACGCCCGCGTTGTCCATGCCGAGATCAGCCACGTCGGAGTCAGCCCAGACGAAGGGGTGAAACGGCTCAATGTCGCACGCGGTGGCGCCGTTCTCCTCGCGGCGGTAAACCTTTACCGTGCCGGTGTCGCCCATCTCGATCACGACGATGCGCGCGGTCTTGTCTGCGCCGAAGAGAAGCTCGTTGTCCTGAAAACTCACAGCGAGAGATTCCTCGACTTCGCTCGGAATGACAAAAGAACGATGCGCGGCGTCGGATCGGACCCGAACAGCATCGTGTTTTCTTCAAAGCGCATGAGCATCCACAGATTACACAGATTTCACGGATGGGAAGGTGGTGGCTGGGGACCACTTCTCTCGGATTCAAAATCTGTGAAATCTGTGGATGAAATCAGAGTTGCGTCAGCGGTCTTGACGCGCCGTGATTGATTGGTAATCCTCACATCATGAAGAACCCCCTCATTTACCTGCTGGCGGCCGTCTGTGCGGCCACTCTCACCGCGACCTCCTTGTTCGCGCAAACCACTGCCTCTTCGCCTGCCAGCAGTCCCGCCACCGCGGGAGCGGCTGCTCAGCCCGGCGCGCCCGACATGCAGCAGATGATGGCCATGATGATGGAGATGGGGAAGACCGGCGAAAATCACAAGGTGCTCGCGAGCATGGCCGGCGACTGGACTTACACACTGAAGATGTGGATGGATCCGAAGGCCCCGCCGCAAGAGTCAAAAGGCACGTCCACACGGAAGGCGATCATGGACGGCCGTTACTTTATCGCGGAGCACACCGGTAAGTTCCAAATGCCGGGCCCGGACGGAAAAATGAAAGACATGGATTTCAAAGGCATGGCGATTGAAGGCTATGACAATGCGAAAAAGAAATTTGTCTCCTCGTGGATCGACAACATGAGCACCATGATCATGAACGCGGAAGGCACCTACGACGCGGCGAGCAAGACGTTTAATTACAACGCGCAATGCCAGATGATGCCGGGGAAGACGACGAACATCCGCGAAGTCATAAAAATCGTCGATAACG
This sequence comes from Chthoniobacterales bacterium, assembly GCA_013695905.1. GTDB lineage: Bacteria > Verrucomicrobiota > Verrucomicrobiia > Chthoniobacterales > UBA10450 > JACCTI01. The sequence goes on along the minus strand of JACCZQ010000303.1, from coordinate 4,747 downwards.
ACCATCACACCTTCGAGTGGTACGACGACATGCACGGCGCGGAAGCGAAGACGATGGAGATCAGCTACACGCGCAAGAAGTAGCGCGCGGCAGCTGGCCGGCAGTACATTTGATTGCGTCGCTAAAAACTGCCGCGGGGCATGCGTTCGCAAAGGAACGGACCTGAAACACTGGGATGAGACGGTGCCCGTGGCTGCACTGCGAACCCGTCTCATCAACAGTCTTCCAGCCATTGGTCGCCAGGTCGAGCCGGGTGTGTTCCCAAGGGTTGATAGGACGTTCGACTAAGCGCGCCCCAGCAGCTTTCACGCTCGGCAACGTGCTGGCTTTCATCTGCACTGCCGGTATAACTCAGGTATGAATCCCCGCGTTCTCCCGCTTCTCCTCACTGTCTGTGCTGTTCCACTTTTCGCGCAACAAACTCCCCAACAGATTGCCGACGCCGAGCTGCCGTCGCTCGTGGCCATCTATAAAGAACTCCACGCGCATCCGGAACTCTCCGGAAAGGAAGAGAAAACCGCCGCCGTCATCGCCAAGGAACTCCGCGCCCTTGGCCTCGAGGTGACGGAAAAGGTAGGCAAATACAAGAAGCCCGGCGCCACCAGCTACGGCGTCGTCTCCGTGCTGAAGAACGGTGACGGCCCCACGGTTCTCGTCCGCACCGACCTCGACGGCCTGCCTGTCGCCGAAGAGACCGGCCTCCCCTACGCCAGCAAAGACACGCAGCAGAATGACGAAGGAAAGGAAGTCAGCACCATGCACGCGTGCGGACACGACATCCACATGTCCTCGTTCATCGGCACCGCGCGCGCGCTCGTGAAGCTGAAGGATCACTGGAAAGGCACGATCGTGTTCGTCGGCCAGCCGGCGGAGGAAATCGGCACCGGCGCGAAGGCACTCCTCGCCGACGGCCTTTACACGCGCTTTCCGAAACCAGACTTCGTCCTCGGCCTCCACAGCAGCGCTGCACTGGAAACAGGCCGCATCGGCGTCACCGAGGGCTACACTTTTGCGAACGTCGATTCCGTGGACGTGAGCGTGCCCGGCATCAGCGGCCACGGCGCTTACCCGCACAAGACCAAAGACCCGATCGTGCTCGCGGCGCAGATGGTGAACAGCTGGCAAACCATCGCCAGCCGCGAAGTAAACCCGCTGGAGTCAATGGTGGTCACCGTCGGCTCGATCCACGGCGGCACGAAGCACAACATCATCTCCGATGAAGTGAAGATGCAGCTCACCGTCCGCACCTATAAAAAGGAAGTGCGCGACCAGATCCTCGCCGCGATTGAGCGCATCGCGAAAGGCTGCGCCACCACCGCCGGAATGCCGCCCGACCGGATGCCAGTGGTTCACGTCCGACAGGATGAATTCACCCCCTCCGCCTTTAACAACCCCGAGCTGACGAAGCGGCTCCTCGGTGTCTGGCGTCAGACCCTCGGCGCCGAGAACGTCGAGACGATGGACCCTGTCATGGCCGGCGAAGATTTCAGCGAGTACAGCCTGCCGGATCACTCCGTCCCCGCCGTCATCTTCTGGGTCGGCGCGATCGCGCCCGCCAAAATCGCTGAGGCCAGAAAAACCGGCGCCGAACTACCATCCCTGCACTCGAGCAAATACGCCCCGGTCCCGGAGCCGACGATCCGCACCGGGGTTATTGCGATGACGGCGGCTGTCCTGGACCTGATGAAGAAGTAGCGTCCGCTTCCGCGCCCCGGCGTCTATTCCACCTGGTAAACTTCCACCAGGGCAACACCCTGCTGCTCACCCGCGCTACGCACGATAGCGGTGTACGGTCCCGGCGGCAGCGTCGCGATCAGAGCGGACTCCCGGTCATCCAGCGAGCCCAGGCCGTAACCTTCGATCCTCGCCGGCTCGCCTTCCCGCCAGTCATCGTTCGAGGCCAGCGCGTTCCCTGATTGATCGTGCAAGGTGAGCGTCGGGTTGGCTAATGGATCGGCCACTCCACGCGCGGCCAGCGAAGGTCCGATGGCGCGGACCACGACGGTGGAAGGCACCCTCCCCCCAAGGATGAAACCGCCGATCATCACGTTGTCGCCCTGCTGCACCCGCGCGCGCGTGCTGATGTTCGCCAGCTGCGCGGTGACCCCTGTCGCGAGATCGTAAATCTCCACCAGCGCCAGCCCCTGGCCGCCCTGCACCACGGCAGTATAGGCTCCCGGCGGGAGAGCGGTTACGATGGCTGCCTCCAGGTCGCTGGCCGGCGCCAAACCGGTCGCGGCGATGCGTGCTCCATCCGTGTCCCGCCAGTTGTCGTTCCGGAGAAACATCGCGCCCGTGCCATCGTGCAGCTGCAGTGAAGGATCCGCGAGCGTCTCAGCCGCAGCGATGCCGCGCGTCGAAAGCGAGGGACCCAGCGCGCGCACCATGATTGTTTTCGGCTCGTCGCCCGTGATGATGAACCCGCCAATCGCCACCGGTTCCTCCGCCGCGAGCCGGGCGCGGGTGGAGAGATTGGCGAGCTGATCTGGCGCCGGTCGCGTCGAGATTCGCGCGATGCCGCGGCGCTCCAGCCCATTGACCTGACGGAAATTCCCGGTCACGAACAGCTGCCCGCCAGACGTCGGCAGGAGAGCGCTAAGGCTGGCCTCGGAATTAAATTCCACCGGCCGGAAGGTGTTGTCCCGTGTGCCGTCGAACCTGAGCCGCGCCACGCCGAGCTGCACCTGCTGCGAGGTCACGTCGGTTCGCGGAGCGATGTTGCCGCCCACGATGATTCCATCGGCATCCATCGCGATCAACTTCACTGACGCGACGTTCGCAGCGAAACCTGGATCAACCGAGCCGTCACGGTTCAGCCTCACAAAAGCGTCGCGAAAGTTCGACGGTTCCGAGTGGCTGATGAGATACTGACCGTTCGGTTGCAAGGCCATCGCGTGCAGAACGACCAAACCGGCGGCTCCCCCTGGCCCCTGAAATTCCGCATCCAGCGCGCCATCGGGATGCAACCGTGTCGCGACCCGCGGGCCTCCGCGAACCATCACCTTCCCATCCGGCTCGACGAACAGCACCGGCCCGTTCTGCGCCGCCTGGAAGGAGGGATCGCGGGACCCGTCCGGAAAAAGGCGCACCAACCCATCCGGACCGTAAACAAGAATTTTTCGGTCGGGCTGCACTGCCACGCTCGTGACGTAGGCATAGGTCGTCTGTGCTGGTGTGTAATTGAAAGTGGCGTCCGCGCTGCCGTCCGCTTCCAGCCGCACCAGCTTGTTTTCGAAAGCGACGAGAACTTTCCCATCTGGCTGTGCCACGATCGCACCCATGAAGTGACCGCTATTACTCGAAGGCACAATGGAATCTCCAGGATCAAAAGCGGGATCGACCGTGCCGTCGCGCTGAAGGACTGCGACACTATTGCGCGGCACCCCGGCGAAATGATTGAACCGGCCGGCGACGGCCACCCGACCATCCGGCAAAAGGCAGGCGCGCTCGATATTCTGCGGCATCATGAGCGTCAACCCGGCGCCGGGCGCGAAACTCGGATCAACCGACCCGTCGAGCAGCAGTCTCCGCACCCCGTGCGGTGGAGCGTTGAACCGGCTCGTCGTGACCAGCCTGCCGTCGCTTTGCTGCGCCATGGTGTCCCCGCCGGCTCTCCAATCAAAGCTCGGGTCCGGAGTTCCGTCGTGATTCAGCCGGCCCCCGCTAATCAGAATCTTTTTGTCGCTTTGCACCAGCTGCACATTGATGAACTGCCCGGAGAAGGTGGCGAAGCTCGCATCGTTCGAGCCATTCGCCTGCAGACGCCGCACCGCGTCGGTGCCGAAAAAATCGAGTCTCTGCGCATAAACGATCCGCTCGTCCGCCTGCACCACGAACGACCCGATCTGGCCATTGTAGGGATTTCCCGGCACCGCCCCCACGAAAGAAGGATCACGGCTGCCGTCGCTGTGCAGGCGGTAGAACGCCGCGCCGACGCTCACGATGATCTTCCCGCTGGGCAGGACCCGGAAGGGGCCAGCCTCCGCCGCGGTAAAGCTTTGGTCGACGCTGCCGTCGGCATTTAACCGCGCCAGAAGGGGCCGGGAGATGCCGTTGATGGTGGTAAAGTTTCCCGCGACAAGAATGCGTCCGTCGCCTAACACGACCGCCTGCCGGACGCGCGGGGTCTGATTACTGGCGAACTGCGGGTTGAACGTGGCATCGAGATGCCCGTTCGCCTCGAGCCGGAGCAGCGCACGCGGGCCGTAGCGGTTATTGAATTGCCCCGGCGCGACCAAAACCTGGCCGTTCGGCTGCAGCGCCAGCGCATTCCATGCACCGCTGCCGCTCTGGTTGGTGCCCTCGAAGCCGACGGTCCACGATTCGAAGGAGGTGTCCAGAGATCCGTCCGCCTGCAGTCGGACGATCGGCGCCACCTCCGTCAGGTTCCAGCCGTTGAAATTCCCGCCGACGATGATTTTCCCATCGGGCTGAAGCAACACTCCGGTCCCCTCCCCTGGCCAGACATGTATCGGCCCCGGTCCCGCGTCGAAGCTCAGATCGACTGCACCGGGCGCGGCGGAAAGAGCAGAGACTGCAGTAAAAAACGCCAGCAGCGCGGCCAGCGGGAAAGAAAAACGGTCGATCTGCTTTTTCGTAGGCACACGTTGGGATTACGCGATTCGTAGAAAAAGAACGAGGACAATCTTTCTCGAGGTGAGCAGCACCTGCCTGCCTGGTCGGCAAAAATCACGACCGCGCTCCGGCCTGCATGAGGCAAGTCTATGCACCACGATCCGTGCCACAT
>JACCZQ010000294.1 GCA_013695905.1 Chthoniobacterales bacterium | reverse complement strand
CTCGTAGATCGCATCAACGACACCACTGAAGGCGGCAAAGAGATCATCCCGTGCATACTGCATCTGCGGCGGATGCAAAGGCATGAAATCGTGGCCCACGTGGTCGATTGCCTCGTAGTACGGCGCGCAGAAATCCCAAGGCTCCTGCTCCATTAACGCTGTCACCACCGCGTGCAGCGAAACGCACTCCGCGAGGCGCTTGGCGAACGCCACCATCAGGTAGCGCACGTCGGGATCGCGCTGATCAAGGTGCTCCGCCGCAGGGACAAACTGCGAAAGCATTGGGCCGGTGATCTCGTGCGGATGGACTCGGAGCTCGGCGAGCGTCTCCGCCAGCTCCCACGGCTCCACGCTATTGGGCTGCGGAGGCCACGCTCCCGGGCGCGCGGACGCTGGAGCGACGGGAAATTGGTGAGAGACACAGACTCCGCCGATCCGCTCGGCCGGGTGGCTCGCATACCAGCCGACGGCCTGACATCGCTTGCCCGCCTGCGCCAGGATGTTCCAGAGCGCTTTACACTTGCGCGTCGTGCTGGCCGTCGGTCTTAGGCTCGCGCCGTCAGGCACGGGCTCGACGAACCCGTGCACGCCGTGCTGATAAGCCCGTTTCCCGGTGGCGATGGACGTCCACAGGATCGGGGAAAGGACTGGCTGAAGCGTGAGCAGATTGCCCATCACTCCATGGTCGATGAGCCGCTTCAGGTGCGGCATGCGCCCGGCGTCGAGCAGCGGATGGATCAGGTGCCAATCCGCTGCATCCCAGCCGAGGAGGAGGAGTTTTTTCGCGATGGGGTCAGCCATTCTTAAAGGAAAGTCTTCATTCAGGTGCCGCGAAGCGCCAGCGATGAAAGCAAAAACCCGCGCCCTCGCCAAAACTTTGGCAGGGGCGCGGGTCTGCTAAATTAGTCGAGCGGAGAGAGCCCGCCGGATCAGGCAGTCGCCTGACGGCGCCACTTCCGGACCCCTAGAGCACCGAGCACGATCGCGCCGATGGTCAGGAGCGCGGTCATCTGAGGCTCTGGCACGACGGTGATTGCCGCGCCGGTGTTGTCGTAGCTCCAGCTCTGGATGGTTGCCGGAAATCCGTTCCCGCTCCCGGTCGTGATCGTCATGTAACCGAAGTTCATCGCGCCGGTCGTTTCGTTCACGAAACGGAAGCCGAGGAAGTGAGTACCGGTATTGAGGTAGTTCGGATTCGTGCCCTGTATCGCGCTGGTGAAGGGCGAAGCGGAGCTGACAACCGTCCCCAGCGCCAGGTCAGCATACGAGGTGCCGCCAGCAGTCGTCGCCACTCCCGCTCCACGGAGGCCGCCGACTAAGTCGGGGGACCAGTAGAAGCCGAGCGCAGTCGTCGAAGTGACCAGATACGGATTGAAATCCCATCCGGGGACAGCACCAGCCGAACCGCCGATCGCGCCGGTCCCGAGATTGACGTAGACGCCTGAGAAGGTCGCCGGGATCGCAATCGGGGTATTGAAAGTGATGATGTCAGCCTGGGCGTTTGGAACTGCAGCAGCTGTTCCTGCGAGCGCTGCGGCACAGAGGCCAAGGCGAGTCTGGATGTTTGCGTGTTGTAGCGTCATGAGGTGTGTTGTTTGTCCGTTAGGTAAGTGAATCTAGATGTTTGCAGTTTTTGTCAGTTTCCCGAAAATCCGTCAACGCAATTTTCTAATTTCTTTTAGAAAGGCGAGACTTCGCAGAAACACTCCGGCTGCCCGGCAACATTCCCGCTGGCAATCTGCAGAACCACCGCATAACCTCAGCACATGTTTCACCGCGTCGGCTTCGCCCTTGCGCTTCTCGCTACCGCGGCCGTCTCTCAGGGCGCCGAGCCCGCGCCGCTCCCGCCTGAGCACCTCGCCAACGCCGTCCAGACCGACAGCATCACCATTCCCACTCCCGGCGAGCTGTTCGCCGCCCTCTCGAAACCCGGGAAACCGAACTGGACCGGTCAATACCGCGCGCCGATCCCCACCACCTACCGGAACCGCGCCCAGATCGCCCTGAACCTCGGCGGTCTCATCGCCGACGGCTTCATCGCCATCGAAGCGCAGGATAGCCAGCAGGTGAAGAACATCGGCACCGACATCCTGAAGCTCGCGAAAGCCCTCGGGGTCAGCGAAAACGTCCTCGGCCGCGGCAAGAGCATCAACGAATTCGCCGAGAACAACGAGTGGGACGCCCTCCAGGAGGAACTCGAAGCCACCCAGAACGAAGTGAAAGCCTCCATGCAATCCAATCGTGACCAGGACTTCATCATCCTCGTCAGTCTCGGCGGTTGGATCCGCGGCACGCAGGTCGTCAGCGGCGCGGTCACGAAAGATTACAACCAGGAGACCGCGAAAGTGCTCCGCCAGCCGGCGCTCGTCACCTTCATGCAGAAGAAGGTCAACGACATCTCGCCCGAGCTGCGCGACGAAGCGCTCGTGCGCAGCGTCAGCGAGCAGCTCGCCGAGATTCAGAAACTCGTCACATTCCCGAACGGCGGCATCCCGACTGCTGAGGAAGTGAAAGCGCTGCACGGCGCCGTCAGCAAACTGATGGGCGAAATTCAAACCAAAACCGACGCCAAATAATGAAGCGCCTCCTTCTTTTCACATCCCTCCTCGCGGCCGCCGTCACCGTCGTCTGCGCCCAGGAGAGCGACGAGCAAGTCCAGGCACGCAAGGTGGCGCTGGAACTCGCCGGCGCGTTTTCGAACGACGGTTTCAAAATTCGCGATGGTCACTGGACCGGCCCCATCAAGCAGGGCGACAAAACGGTCGTCGCCGTCAATCTCTACGCTGGGAACCAATACTGGTTCTCCGTCGGCGCGAACCAGGAGGTCCAGCACATCGCGGTGCAAGTGCACGACGAGCACGGCAAGCCGATGCCGACCGAAGCTTTCCAGGGCGATGACAAAGCCGCCGCCGGCTTTTCGCCCACCATCAGCGGCCAGTATTTCGTCTCCATCGCCCCCCCGGCAGATGCGAGCAGCACCTACTGCCTCGTTTACTCTTATAAATGAACGCAGACACGGGCATCTTCTCTCCGGGCTGGAGAAACCTCGCGCTCGTCGCCTCAGCCGTCGGTCTCCTCAGCTCGATCGGCTGCGCCAATAGCAACAGGAACCCGGCCGCCGCAAACAGCGGCAAACTCTTCGCCGTCACCGCGAACGAGACCTCCTTCTACCGCTTCGGCCCGCAGCAGGGCACCGGGCCCGATCAGACGCTGACGCGCGACACGCTCGTCACGTTGATCCGCCCCTCCTTCGGATATTCAAAGGTGCAGCTCGTCCCCAGCGACACCGTCCCGAGCCCACTCGAAGGCTATGTCGCCAGCGAAGATATCCGTCCCGCACCCCCCACCCTCCTCGCCGCGCTCACTGCCCCCGCGGCCGACTCGACCGACTCCCGACCCAAGCGCGAGAACTTCGATCTCAACGATCCCTCCGCTGTCCCGCCGCCCGAGTCCCTGCCGGACCCGGATCTGCCGCCCACCATCGAACCACTCCCGCCCTCCACCGGCGACGAGGGCCCGTAGCATCCGTCCCGCGCTGCGCTGCGGCGACTTTCCTGAGCCCGCGCCGTGCCGATGCAATCGCTGCAGGTGTTCTACAGCGGCCACGTGCAGGGCGTCGGCTTCCGCTACACCGTCAAGCAGATCGCCAAAGGCTTCGATGTCACCGGCTGGGTGCGCAATCTCACCGATGGCCGCGTCGAGCTCCAGGCCAGTGGCGAATCCGGAGAGCTCACCGCGTTCCTGGACGCCATCGCAAACAGCGAGCTCCGCGCGCACATCAGGGAGCAGAACGTGACACAACTCACGCAGCCGCCGGTGGCCCGCGGCTTCGAGATCCGGCATGAGTAACCCCGCCGTTGGGGTCACCGGCCTCACCAAAGTCTTTCCGGTGCCGTTCCAGCGCCGCTCCGTCGTCGCAGTCCGGGAGCTGCAACTGCGGGTCGAGCCGGGGCAGGTTTACGGCCTGCTCGGGCCCAACGGCTCCGGCAAGAGCACTACGCTCAAGATCATTCTCGGCCTGGTCTCCCCCACCCGCGGCACCGTTGAAATTTTCGGCCGCTCCAGCCACGAGGTGGAGAGCCGCGCGGCCGTCGGATTTCTGCCGGAGAGTCCCTATTTTTACAATTACCTCACCGGCGCAGAAACGCTGCGTTTTTACGGAAAACTCTGCGGCCTCTCGGGCGCGCGCCTCACGAGTCGTATCGATGAGCTGCTGGAGCT
>JACCZQ010000271.1 GCA_013695905.1 Chthoniobacterales bacterium | reverse complement strand
GAGCAACATCGTGGTGACGCTGGTGGCGTTTACGGCCCGCCGTTCTGCTGCGGGTAAGGCGGCGATGCTGGCAGCGTAAACGATAAGGCGCGCGAGCGTGCTCACCACCGCCAGCCAGACGAAGCTGCCGCTGAGTGCCAGCACGATGCCGAGCAGGCCCATGAAGGCGATGGAGAACGCCGGCGTGCGGTAGCGTGTGCTCACCTGTGCGAAACGCGCGGGCAGCAGACCGTCACGCGCGAGGGCGTAGGTGATGCGCGGGGTTGAGGTCATGGAGCCGGTGAGATTTCCCGCCACGGAAAAGAGGGCGGTTGCGATGAGCACGATGCCGCCGATTGGTCCCGCGAGAAGGGTGGCCAACGCCACCAGCGGCGCGTCGGGTTTGTCGCCGGTGGGCATGACGGCGACGTAGGCGAGCTGCACCAGGAAGTAGAGGATCGCGGTGCCGATGACGGTGGTAAGGAGGGCGCGCGGAATGGTGCGGCGTGGGGAAACGGTTTCGCCGGCGGGAACGACGGAGTTCTCGAAGCCGATAAAAGCGTAGAGCACGATCAAAGCGGCGGCCTCGATGCCACCAAGGGAGGGGAGGGGACCCGGCGGCGGCAGCGCGTCCGCAGCGGTGGCAAGGCCCCAGAACGCGAGCAGCAGCAGCGGCAGCGCTTTCAGCAAGGTGAGTGCGTCGAGGGTGCGGACGGCGCGGCGCACCCCCACCACGTTGACGGCCGTGATCGCGCCGATCATGAGCAGGATGAGCATGGCGCGACCAACGGTGGTGCCGAGCGGCGGCCACAGCGCGGCGGCGTAGGTGGCGAAGACGTTGGCATTCGCGGCGAGCGCCGTGGTCCGGGCGAGGTAGTAGATCCAGCCGACCTGAAACGCCGCGAGTGGACCAAACGCGGCGGCATACACCACCGGCCCGCCGGAGCCGGGGAAATGCGCCGCCAGCCGTGCGAACGGCAGCGCCACCAGGAGCATGAGCAGACCGAACAACGGAAACAGCCACGGGCTAAACGCGCCGAACTGCACATGCAACACCGCAGGCAGGGCGAAGATGCCCGCGCCAACGATGCCGTTAAATGAAAGAAACGCGGAGCCGACGAAGCCGATGTCGCGCCGCAGCGCGGGGTCCGGTTCGCGTTCCTCAGGTTGGTTCATCGTAGCGAACCTGCTCCTGCGCGGACGCCGCCGCCGCTATTCGCCGTCGCCTTCTGGCGCGGCTGCTCCTTCGGGCCGCACCTGCACGTTCACGCGGACGAGCTTCCACTCCGGCTCTTCGTAGAGGTAGCCGAGCTGGAATCGCACCCGGTTCGGCTTCGTCGCGTAGAAGCCGTTCAACTCGAGCATGCCGTCGTCGTTCACGGCGGGCGGTTGATCGAAAGTGGGCTCGAGTTTCGCGACGCCGGAGATATCCGCTTCCTGCTCGATGAACGTTTCGAAGATATCGAGCAGCTGGCCGGCCGTGATCTGCGCTCGCCAGAGTGCGGCGATCTTCTGCTTATGAAAATCGACGAAGCTCTTCTGCTGGACGGCGCGGTTAAAGGCGAGCAGCGAGTCGAGCACCATGGCGCGCGCGTCCTTTTCCGAGGGGATTTTTCCATCGCCCGACGCGGCGGGCACGACGTCTACTTTGATACCGGCCAGTTTCCACGCGTTTTGCTCGTAGAGATATTTGAGGCGGAAATCGACTTTGTTCGGCGTGGAAGGGTAGGTTCCCTGCACCGTCAGGATTCCGTCGGAGTCGACCTTCGCCAGCTGGCTGAAGACGGGATCGATGCCGATGAGCGGGGCGAGGTCGATCTTCTGTTCGACAAACGGGCGGAAGATGGTGGCGAGTTTATCGGACGTGATTTCTTTGCGCCAGAGGGCGGAGATATAGCCGTGGAAGCTGGTGAAATCCTGGTCCTGCACGGCTTTGTTGAAGGCGGTGAGCGACTGGAGTGTCATCGCCTTTAGCTCCTTCTCGGGCGGGGTCTTTTGCGCGAAGGCGAGGAGCGGGATGAGAAACAGCAGACGAAGAGCGGCTTTGCGCATGGCGCCGGATGGTGGGCGCGCGGGCGGCAGAGGTCAAATCTTTGCTCAACTGGAGGGCAATGCTCCGTCATTGCCTGGGTAGGGGCGTGGCGGGGCAATGACGGGAGCATTGCCCTCCAGGCTTGGGGACGCCGGGATCGCTGCTTTGCTGCTTGCTCCGCGCGGGCGAGTAGCTCCTATTGATCGCCGTGAGCGCACTGCACCTCGGCGTTAACATCGATCACGTGGCGACACTGCGGCAGGCGCGGTATGCGACGATGCCGGAGTCGAAAAATGCCGAACCGGACCCGGTGGCCATCGCCAGCATTTGCGAGCGGGCGGGCGCAAGCGGGATCACCGCGCATCTCCGGGCCGATCGCCGGCACGTGCAGGACCGTGACATCGAGCGGCTGCGCGAAAACGTGATGACGAAGCTGAACCTCGAGATGGGGAATACGCCGGAAATTGTCGATTTCGCACTCCGGATCGTCCCGGATGAAGTGTGTCTTGTGCCGGAGAAACGGGAGGAGATCACGACCGAGGGGGGGCTGGATTTGATCGTAAACCGGCGCAGCCTAACGAGCAGTGTGCAACGTCTCCAGGCGGCGGGGATTCGCGTGAGCATGTTCATCGATCCAGTGCCGGAGCAGATCGACGCGGCTTCGGAGTTAGGTGCGGAGATTGTGGAACTGCACACCGGGAAGCTGGCGAACGCCTACACGGAGAAGGTGGAGAGGCAGGAGCTGGAGCGGCTGCAAGAAGCGGCGGAGCGGGCGAAGAATTTGAACCTGCAAGTGAATGCAGGGCACGGGATCAACTACCGGAATATTTCTCTGATTCACAAAATTCCCCACCTGGTGGAGTTGAATATCGGCCACTCGATCGTGGCGCGGGCGGTGTTCGTTGGATTCGAGGCGGCGGTGCAGGAGATGCTGGGACTGATGGCGGAATACAGAGGTTAATTTGGAAACCAGGAAGCCATGATAAGAAGCGTTCTCTCCGATCCTGGTTTCCTGGTTTCCAAATTCATTCTCCCCGCATGAGTGTGCTTGGGATTGGGGTCGATATTGTGGAGACGGCGCGGATTGCTCATTCGTTAGGGCGGTTTGGGGAGCGGTTTCTGCAGCGGGTGTTTACGGCGGGTGAGATTGAATATTGTCAGTCGATGAAGTTTCCGGCGCGGCACTTTGCAGCACGTTTTGCAGCGAAGGAGGCGGTGTCGAAGGCGTTCGGCACCGGGATCGGGAGGGCGATGGGATGGCGGGATATCGATGTGCACCGGAAGGAGAGCGGGGAGCCGTTCGTGGTGCTGGAAGGCGGGGCGAAGCAGCTCGCGGCGGAGCGGGGGGTGCAGAAGGTTTGGATTAGTCTCAGCCATACGGATCATCACGCGGCAGCGACGATCGTGCTGGAGTCGTAGCGCCTCCTGCTCCTGCTCTTGATCCTGATTCTGATCTTCTGCAGCTACCAATCGGCAGAGGGAGCAGGATCAAGATCAGGATCAGGAGCAGGAGGATGGCAGCCGCGCGCCCGTTGGGGCGGTGAGCTGCTCGTGCTGGACGTTGCCGGTGTTCTTTACGCCGGCGGGTTCGAAGATGATCACTTCTGTTTCTTCGGCGGCGGCGGTGCGGTGCTCCACCCCTCGTGGCACGATGAGGAATTCACCCGGACCGAGCTGCACCTGGTGGTCGCGGAACTCGACTCGCATGCAGCCGCGCCAGACGAGGAACATCTCGTCGGCGTCTTCGTGTTGATGCCAGACGAACTCGCCCC
>JACCZQ010000268.1 GCA_013695905.1 Chthoniobacterales bacterium | reverse complement strand
ATGCGCAAGTTCGTGATTGTCGACGACGAGAACCTCGAACAAATCCTCGACGCGTCGATTGAGAAGTGGCGTGTGTTCCTGCACCCCATGCAACGCAAGATCGTCGAGCTCGATGCAAACGGCCCCGTGCGCGTTCTGGGCGGCGCTGGCACCGGCAAGACCGTCGTCGCGATGCACCGCGCCGTTCACCTCGCCACCAAGGTCTTCAATGGCGAGCGTGACCGCATACTCTTCACGACCTATACCCGCAACCTCGCCGCCGACATCGAAGAGAATTTGCGCAAGATCTGTGAGCCTGACGCGATGCGTCGCATTGAGGTGATCAACCTCGACCAGTGGGTCCAGAATTTTCTAAAGCGCCAGGGCTATCCCCACAATATTCAGTACTACACGCAAGGCAGCGGCATCCTCCACGAGCTCTGGGAGAACGCGCTGGCCATGCGCCCCGAGCTCGACCTGCCGCGCACCTTCTACCGCGAGGAGTGGGAGTACGTCGTCCAGGCTCAGGGCTGCGCGACGCTGCGCGACTATCTGACGGCCCGGCGCTCAGGCCGCGGTCTACCGCTGCAGCGCCCGGACCGAAAAGAGATCTGGCGCGTGTTCGAGGAGTACCGCAACCAGCTCACCGATCGCGGTATACGCGAGCGCTCCGACGCGATTCGCGACGCCTGCCAGATTTTGAAGAGCGAAGGCGATATACTCGCCTACCGCGCTGTGCTGCTCGACGAAGCCCAGGATATGGGCGAAGAGGCCTTCCAGCTCATCCGCCAGCTCGTCCCCGATGAACGCGACAACGACCTCTTCATCGTCGGCGACGGCCACCAACGCATCTACCGCCGCCCCGTGATCATGAAGCACTGCGGCATCAACATCGTCGGCCGCAACCGCAGCCACCGCCTGCGCATCAACTACCGCACCACTGACGAAATTCGCCGCTTCGCCGTCGGCCTGTTGGAAGGCTTGCGCGTCGACGACCTCGACGGCGACGCTGACCGCTCCGACCGCTACAAGTCACTGATGCACGGCCAACCACCCGCGATTGTGGCCTGCGAGAGTTTCGAAAAGGAGGTCGACGCTATAGTCGAATTCGTGAAGCAGGAACCCGAGCACGAACGCGCCTCAACCTGTCTGGTCGCACGCACCCAACGCCTCGTCGACCAATACGGCGAGGCGCTCACCAGCCGCGGCATCGAGACCTTCCCCATCAGCCGCACCCGTTACGATGATCGCCGCGAGCCAGGCCTGCGCCTGGCCACGATGCACCGCGTCAAGGGCCTCGAGTTCAACCGCGTGATCATCGCCGGCGCGAACGAGGACGTTGTACCGTTGCGTCATTTGATGACGAGCACGGAGGACGAGTCCGTGTTGGAAGATCTAGAGATGCGTGAGCGGGCGTTGCTGTACGTGGCAGTGACGCGAGCGAAGAAGGACGCGATGGTGAGCTTTCATGGAAAGGGCAGCGCGTTTTTGCCGCAGGGGTGAGGGCTCAGAATTTTTGAAGCGGGCCGATTTCACGAGCCCGGACCAACCATTCGAATTCGAATTCACAGCTTCTTGCTGTGGCAACACGTCTTAAATTTGCGCCCACTTCCGCACGGACATTGGTCATTGCGGCCGATACCCGGAGCCTTATCCTGATAGGGTGCTTGACCACCTTTGAGCGGGCTATTCTTCGACGTTCCGTCCGCAGGAGAAGAACGCATTTCTCTAAACCAATCCCATCGCTTGAAACCTGGGACAAGGGAGCTGAGCAGTTTGATGGATTGATGCCGGGTTTTTGCCGGTGTTTGTGGGTCGGAGAGCTCTGCAAAAGCTTTCACTATTCGCAACCCCTCCATCGAACGATGTGATGCCCAGCCATTAACTCCTTCAACAGGTTCATCATTTTTATTCTCGGCCGCGGCGACTCCCAGGTACATCAGCAGGCTGGTGAGTTCCTCGGGCTCCGCCAGTGTCGAATTCACTAACCGAGAAAGGAGAATGGCGACTCTTCTTTGTATCTCCCCCACGCTGAGTGAAAGTAATTCTTCGGCCTGTCGACGAAGTTCCTCCGTGGTGTATTGACGATCGATAACCCGGAGTAACGAAGCGACTTCTCGTCGAGGTTCTCGGTTCGCATTGTTCTCTCGGATGGAGTTGTCAGTCCAAACGAGAAGCGCATTAGCATCTCCGGCTTTGCATCCCTTTTCCAACCACTCGTTCGCTTTTTTACTGTCGGCGTCGACGCCTAGCCCTTGTCCATAAACCGCATGCAGATACGCAAAAGCCTCCCGTATGCCGTCTGCAGCTGCCTCCTCCAAGAGCGTTGCGATCTCTTTGAGCTCTCGTGGCTCTCCAACACCACTCATGTAAAGGCCCGCGAGGTTAAGCTTCGCCAGCGGAAAACCGGCGTCGGCCGCTGCCCGAGCATAACCGAGGGCGCGAGCGGTATCTTTGGTGACACCGTCGCCATCCAAGTACATCTTCATCAAGCCATTAAGGGCTGAAGGGTTGCCGTGGCTGGCGGCGTATTCTAGCCATTCCTGTGCCCGCCCTCGGTCTTCAAAGGCTCCAACCATGATTCCATGAGAATCGATTACCTTCCCCACGAGCGCAAAGAGACCAAGTGTCGCGCTTGCGTCGGCCACTCCTAACTTCTCGGCGTCATATAGCAGCCGGACTCCTCGGCCGTAGTCGCAATCACTGACGTATCCGTCAATTTGTAGATGCGCCATTTCGTAGATCGCCTCAGGCTTGCGATTATCACGGGCTGCCCGTTTGAACCAAGAATTCGCATCTTCGTACCCGCGCGATATTTCACGACGCAAAATCATGCTTCCGCCTTGCGCTATTTCCGCAATTAGCGCTTCGGCAGCAGTACGAGCAGCACTCTTCGCACGAAGGCCGAGTCTGTACTGAGCATCCGCATCGTCGCGTAGAACCGCGTCCCCGCACATACGGTTGGAACCGTCTTCGTCTGGCAAGACAAACTTGGGAGCGCTAACTCCCGGATCTGGACTGGCGAGATGCAAGACAATGAGCCGATAGATTTTCTCGAGTGCTTCGGAAGCGAGCTCATCTATTCGGTCGAGCAGTCCTTTCTCTGGGTGAGCAGCCCGATTCCCTTTCGTGCGTATCCAATGAAGATCGGCACGGACGGTTCGAAGCGCCGCATGGCGAAAGGGACTGCTTTCAAGTAGACCGCAGAAATCTATCTTCTCATCAAAGGCGTGACTGTTCTGACGTAGATACTCCTTGGCGAAAATCACCCCACATGAGCGAACTATCGTCAATGTATGAGAGGGAATTTCATGCAGCGATGTTTCCGCAGCGTGAAAAAGGTATCCCAAGGTCGGCGATCCAGACGCTACAAACGTCGCGCAACGCGAGCGTGGGCCAAGGAGATG
>JACCZQ010000254.1 GCA_013695905.1 Chthoniobacterales bacterium | reverse complement strand
GGCGACGACGGAGCGTCGCCCTCCACTAATGTGCTGTTTTCGTGTCGGTGTCGCCGCGGCTCGCGGATGGCAGGCCGGTGCCGGAGTTCGCCTTCATAAGGCCAATATCGGCGGCGTTGATGACGCCGTTGATGTTGACGTCGTTCCGGAAGTTCGCGCCGGTGGTCGTCTGACCGGAAAGCGATTTCGCGAGACCCACGTCGGCGGCGTTCACTGCGCCATTGGCGGTGGAGTCGCCGAGCAGCACACTCATCGGAATGGCAATGTTGCCGGTATTCGTGCCGTCAGTGACGCCGAGCAGATTGATCGTGATCGTCTGCGCGTTGCTGACGCCGGTGAGATCGATCGTGACGACCGCGCCTTCGACTTCGATGTTGCTAACACTGCCGCTGCCTGGGGCGTCAACCGTTGCACCAGAAGCCACTGCGACGGGATTCGCGAAGGTGACGACGATGCGGTGTTCACCAGCTGCGGGCTGGCCATTGCGATTCTCGATGCCGGGTGTGCCGGTGAGCGGCAGCGGGATGTCGAAGTCGCCGGCAGGTCCGTGCGTTTTGCGGGAGACGACGCTCACGGGCTCGATCGACGAACCGCCGATGACGAACTGCGTTCCACCACGTGTGATATCCCGGCGCCCCTGGCGGCCAGCGGGCGGCGGCAGATCGACATCGATTGTAACAGCGCGAGCGCGCAGGCCGGCGACCACAGAGCCGGTCTGCAGCAGCGGCCGACTCGCAGCGGAGAGAACGTCGTTCAACTTCGTGAGGCTCACCTCCATCGAGATGGTCCTGTTTGCCTGATCGAACGCGCCGCCGTCCGCCTGACCGACAGGCGTGTAGGTGATCGAGCCGTCGGGGTTCCGCACGGCGGTGCCATACTCGAAGCTCTGTGCGCCGCTGTCGGTGGTGTTGGCCTGCAGATAGAATTGATCGCCATCATCCGAGATGCCGAAGCTGTATTCGCCGGTGGGGTTCAGCACGGAGTAAGGGCAATTCGCCGCAAAACTGGCGCGCCAGAAGGAGCCTTCCGGGATCACCGTCAGATCGGAGACTTTGATCGTCGCCTTCACCGTCTGGGCTGCACCTGTGCCGACTGTTTCGTATTTTACCGTTTCAATGTCGATCGCATCCGGCGTTGGCACGCGAGTGACGAGTGCCGTCTGCACATCGAACGGGAAGTCGGTAACTTGCGCGCCGTTTGGCCCCGGCTGTGGCGGCGGGAAGGCGTCGGTGGGCTCGAGGTTCGGGTTCGGCGGCGGCGGGCCGAGATTCGCACCCGGGGCAACCGCCGGGAGTGTGCCACCGCGAATCGATGGGCCGCTGATCTGCCGCGCGACGAAGGTGTGTCCGTCGAAGTCGTTGTGATCGTCGGTGTAGGCCACCACGGCGGCGCCGAGTGGATCGAAAGAGATCTGGAAGTAATCGATGAGGTTGCGATTGCTGCCGCCGGCGGGGTTCAGGCCCATCTCAGAGATGTTTGAGCCGTGGATGAAGTGCTGGGGCTCGGTGACTTCGCTGATGCGGAACTCGGGCGTGGGGCTGTCGGCGTTAAAGCTTTGGGCGTAATAGACCTTCCACTGCGCGTCGTCGTTGTTGATCGGATTGGCAGTGCCATACCAGACGATGCCGACGGAGCCGGGGGTGGGGCCGGTTTCCATCCAGGGGAAGAGGTTCACCTTCGTGGCGGACGGGCCGGTGGGTGGGTTTACCTGCACGGGGTTGCTCCACGAGCCGCCTTTATCGGTGGAATGTCTCACGAAGATGTTCGTGCCGTTCGAGTAGAGGGCGTAAACGGTGCCGTTCGGCCGGCCGTCATCGGCCACTTTCGTGACGAAGAAGATGTGAGCGACGCCACCGGGATCACTAGCGGCTTGGCGGATGGTGTAGGTGGTAGGCGCCTGACCAGGAGCGGCGGGTGTGCCGACCGCGATGTTGCCGGTGCTGCCGGAGGCGTAGACGGTGCCGGTGGCCTGGTGCACGTCGAGGCAGCCGACCTGGCCGATAAGACCAGCGGCGACGGTGGGGCCATAGGTGAAGCCGCCGTCGTTGGAGCGTTGGATCTGCGCGATGGCGGGGGCGACGGTGCGGTAGAGGAGGTAGACGGAGGTGGAGCCGAGAAACTCGTGCCACTGGCGGTCATCGCCGGGAGGACCTCCGGTGAGGTTGCCGGCGGGGTTGAGGTTGAAGTTGAGGCCGCGGTTGGTGGTGTTGCCGGTGGAGATGTTCGCGAGGGTGAGGCTGCTGTAGGCGAGGAATGGCACCGCGGGTTCGGTCTGGCCAGGGAGCGGCGGGAAACCGACGGCGAGGTCGATGTCGCCTCCGCCGTCTGCGCCAACGTCGATGGGGGTCTGGTTAGTGGTGCCGTCCGGCTGGCCGCGATAGGCGGGGAAACGCATCAGCGGGTCAAATTGGGCGCTGGTGGGGTCGAGATTTACATACCAAAGGTCGACACCTGCAGGGACGCCGCGGATGCCGCCGGTGTAGGAGTTGCCTTTGTAGTCGGTGCGAATGCTCGGCTCGCCGTCGCGGGCTGCGACAGGTGCTTTCAGCGGTGTGTTCGGGCTGAAGGTGATGCCGCCATTGACATAAGTGGAGGCGCGCTGGCCGGCGCCTTTCGGGACGACGGTGGCGGTGCCGTTGTACTGGTCCGCGCCGACGGCGGAGAAGTAGACAACGCGGACGAAGTAGTCTCCGACGCCTGTGCCGGAGGGATCGATAACGGCGTTATCGTCGGTGGAGGGTGCGCCGTCGTTGCGCCCGGTGCCAACTACTGGGCCGGTGAGGCTGTCTTTGCGGATGTAGAAGTCGTAATCGTTCGCCGGGAGGATCCAGCCGAAGTTCAGCGCGATCTGTTTGGTAGCCCAATCGGCTTCGGTGCCGGTGACGGTGATCTTGAAGACGTCGCAGTTGACGCCGTTCACACACGTCGCTTCGCCCGCTGAAACGCCACCGGGAGCGGTGCCGACCCAGTTCACGGGCGCGGTGTCATTCGGCCCGATGGTGGCGTTCGGCGGCGC
>JACCZQ010000262.1 GCA_013695905.1 Chthoniobacterales bacterium | reverse complement strand
GGGGTCCACCGTAAAGGTAAAGGCGCGGTAAACCGGCGCGCTTCCGGAGCAGGTCGCCCCGAAGTTTTGCGGACCAGAGGGATTTGTCACTCCGCCGCCCGCCTGCAGCGTGCCGGTCAGAGCCGCCGTGCAAGCGCCCGAGCCGCCGATGTTTTGCACTCCGAACGCGACGGTGACCGTCTCGCCCGGATCGAGGACGCCGTTGGCGCCGGCGGAAACAATCGTGGCATCTGCTTTCACAATAAGGTTCGTCGGCACCAGACAGAGATTCACGGTCGTGGTGTTTCCGTTGGTCACGACGACGTTATTCATCGTCGCCCCGGAACTCTGCTTGGTCGCCATGACGTTCACGGTCCCGGGCGCCATTTTCGGGAGGGTGTAGAGGCCGCTCGCGTTCGTGGTGGTGAAGAAGCCGGTGTTGGTTTGGACAACGGCATCGGCGACCGGCTGGCCATTCGCGCAGCTGGTGATCGTGCCGGAGATGGTCCCTTTCGGGAAAGGCGTGTTCGCGCCACCCACAGAGAACTTCGCGATCTTCGTAATCCAGCCGACAGTGCTCGTCGCCTGGCTGGCCGCAGTGTAGGTCTCCTGCGTGAACCAGAAGGTATTGTCGTCGACCGGGTCCACCGAAAGATTGCTGTAGTCTCCCCAGCGCGAGGACGTGCTGGTCTGCACGCCGGTGCCGGTGAAAATTTCCTGCTCTCCCTGCGCCAGCGAGCCGAGTGGATCGGTTCCGTAGCGGGCGGCGTACCGGATCGACGGGAATACGGAGAGGCTCGAAGCCGAGAAGCCGACTGCAAGGTCGCCGGAGGCGTTGATCGCCGCGCTGCCCATCCAACGGTGGGTGGTGTCAGCAGGAGCGTGCGTGCCCTGGTCGAACACGGTGTAGGGATTGTTGC
Organism: Chthoniobacterales bacterium; assembly: GCA_013695905.1. Classification (GTDB taxonomy): domain Bacteria; phylum Verrucomicrobiota; class Verrucomicrobiia; order Chthoniobacterales; family UBA10450; genus JACCTI01. Next base: position 1,528 of record JACCZQ010000262.1, on the reverse strand, counting down.
CCGGGTTTTTCCGAAATTGATAATAGCGAACGCCCGCACGGTAATTCGCCAGCGTCTGATCGGGGCCGACGTTGACAGTGTGAGTGGTGACCAGCGACTCGTGCGTCCCGAAATTTACATACTGCAGCCGATGCATGAGGCGGTCGGAAATCGCATCCAGGCGCGCGGTTGTATTGCTCGCCGGAGGAGGCTGCGGAACATCGTCCCGGCCCGTCGGCGACAAAGGGTTGAATGCCGCTACCGCGATGCCACCCAACGGAAAGGCGGCACTCTCCGGGCGCTCGGTGAAGGTGGAGTTCGCCGGGGTGTCGAAATCCGCGCGGAAATCAAAAATTCTCATCCCGTCCCGCGGGTCGCCAAACTCGTTCGCCACGAAATAGGCAAACGGACAGGGCGTGCCCGGTGGCGGCGGGCGTACGCCATCCATGTCGGCCGGGAGCATTCCCCCCTGACCTTCCGGGAAGCTCGCCAGATTCCGATTGAAGTAGATGAAGCCGGCGTTCGGGTCGCCCTTCAGCATCTTCACGCGATCGAAGGCAAAAACACCGGCCCCGTCGAAGGAGCCGCCGTTCAAGAACTGGTTATCGGCCATGTAATAGCCGTCCGGCCACACCCCGAAGTGAGGGTAATCGTTGAACTGGTTGTTCCCGTTCGAGACGATGAAATCGTAAATGTAATAAGGGCCCGTCGGATCCGGAGTCTTCGAGACCGCAATCACCTGATGATAAGGCGGAGTGCTCGTGCCAGTGGGGAACGCGAACTGCGACAGCATCCAGCGGTCGGCCATTGGATCGTACAACACGATCGGATCGCCATCATCGCGCAGGCTGGCCGGTGTGCCGAGCGGCGCGAAGATGGTGGAAAACTTCACCGCGGGGCCGGCTGGCGTGCCGTTTTTGTTGAAGATACGCAGGGCGAGGTTTACCACCTGCACGTAGTGGTTTGGTCCCACGTCACCGACCGTATCGGGAGGCGAAATCCGGAAGCCGAAGAGCGTGGCGTTATCGGAGTTGCTAACACCGTCGAAAACCAGAGATGGCGGCGGCAGAACCGTCGGCATGTCGTGATTCTGGAGACTCAGCGCCCCATCCAGATCGGGCACTTTATCGAGGTTGATGGCGCGGATCGGATCCTTGTTCTTTTCGCCGGCCTCCACTTCCTCACCGCGATAACGCATCGAACGCGTCTTGTCGTACTCGTCCGGATCTGCCGGCATATCGCGCAGAGGAATTGTCTCTGCGAAGCCGACTGCTTTCTGGAAGATCGGTCCCGGAGGAGCAGCAGCCGGAGCTGGCGCTTTCCCCCGCGCGGGCTGAGCAGTGGCTGGCGTTCTGCCGGCAAGCAGAACGAGAAGCAGCAGCGGAACTGCTACCAATAAAATCCAAAAAGGGCGCGTCGGGGTCATACTTGATCTTTTCATAGGAGGCCGGAGTGGCTCGCTGTGGGAGACCACAGCGGGGAGGGGTTTTCTGGGGGCTACACTTAAACGCTTGTAGGACGGCTATTGTGAGCCGCAGCAACGCAAAAG
>JACCZQ010000168.1 GCA_013695905.1 Chthoniobacterales bacterium | reverse complement strand
CTCGCGGCTGCAGCTGCTGCAGCACCTCCTCGTTCACGACGCGCACTCCCCCCGAGGCGAGCGCGCCCATCGCCAGTTCTCCGAAACCCGGCACCCCGAGTTTCCGCACGACGAAAACATCGAGGGGCAGGCGGAGCTGCGCGGCGACCTCATAGGCGACAGGCAGCCCGCCACGGGCGAGACCGAGGACAATGGCATCGCGGCGGCCGGCAAAGGTCCCGAGCTTTTCCGCCAATTGCCGGCCCGCCATGCTGCGGTCGCGAAACGGCCGGCCCCCGGCGGTCATGTATTCTCCTGGTCGCATAAGGCTCGCCTCCGTGTGTTTCTCGTCATGACTGAATCGCATCTGCTGAGAGCTGCCGCCACCCTCCGTCCCGCGGGAAGGGAATCGCTTTCCGCAGTCCGAAGCAGACAACGGCGAATTGCAGGACCCGCACGACGCTTATATGTGTAACCCCGAGTCCGTCAGCTGCCTCACGTCGCGCGGGCATTTTGCATCTCCACCCTCTGCTCCCACTATGAGAATTCTCTCCGCTATCCTTCTCCCCCTCAGCCTCCTCGTGGCCACGTCGCTGCAGGCGCAGCCCGCCGCCACTTCGAATCCCACTGCCAAGGCGTTGCACGCATTCTTCGATGCGGAATGGGAATACGCGATGGAGCGGAATCCCACCTGGGCTTCGGCGCTGGGTGATCGGCGCTGGAACGACCGCTGGAAAGACGAAAGCCTCGAGGCGATTCGCAAGGACGAGGAGCACGCGCGTGATGCGCTGCAGCGGCTGGCGAAGATCGACCGCGCCAAGCTTTCCGTCGCCGACCAGCTGAACTACGACCTCTTTAAGAAAGAGCTGGAGGAAGACATCGCCGGTCAGCGTTTCCGCCAGTACCTCCTCCCGATCAACCAGCGCGGCGGCGTCCAGACCTCCGACGAACTCGCCGAGCGGCTCCGGTTTCAGACGCTGAAGGACTACGAAGATTGGGTGGCGCGACTCCGCTCCTTCCCGCTGCTCGTGGACCAGAACATCGCGCTCATGCAGGAAGGCGCGAAGGCGAAGATCATGTGGCCGCGCATCGTGCTGGAGCGCGTGCCCGGGCAGATCGAGAAGCAGCTCGTCAGCAACCCCGAGGAGAGTGGCTTCTTCAAACCGTTCCAGAACTTCCCCGATGCCATCCCCGCTGCCGACCGCGAGCGGCTCACCACCGCCGCGCGCGAGGCGATCTCCACCGGCATCCTCCCCGCCTACGAGAAGCTGAAGAATTACTTCACCACCGAGTATCTGCCCGCCGCTTTCCCCGAAGTCGGCATCTGGCAAATGCCCGACGGTGGCGATCTCTACAGCTACCTCGCGGAGAGTTACACCACCACGAAGATGACGCCCCAGGAGATCCACGACAAAGGCCTGAGCGAAGTCGCCCGCATCCGCGCGGAGATGCAGAAGATCATGGACCAGGTCGCGTTCAAAGGGACGCTGCAGGAGTTCTTCACCTTTCTGCGCACGGACCCGCAGTTCTACTATAAGACCGGCGAGGAGCTGCTGAATGCCTACCGCGCCATGTCGAAAGACATCGATCCGCACCTCGTGAAAGTCTTCAAGACCATGCCGCGCATGCCGTATGGCGTCATCCCGATCCCGGACAACATCGCGCCCGACACCACCACCGCCTACTACAACCAACCCGCCGCCGATGGCTCACGTGCCGGCATGTATTACGTGAACCTCTACAAACCCGAGACGCGGCCGAAGTACGAGATGATGGCCCTCTCGCTCCACGAGGCGGTGCCGGGACATCATTTCCAGATCGCGCTCGCGCAGGAGCTCGGCGAGATCCCGAAATTCCGTCGCTACGGCGGCTACACGGCCTACATCGAAGGCTGGGGCCTCTACGCTGAGTCGTTAGGCGAGGAGATGGGGCTCTACACCGACCCTTACTCGAAGTTCGGGCAGCTCACCTACGAAATGTGGCGCGCGGTGCGCCTCGTCGTCGATACCGGCATGCACCAGATGAAGTGGGACCGCCAGAAAGCCATCGACTTCTTCATGGATAACGCCGCCAAGTCCGAGAACGACATCGTGAACGAGATCGACCGTTACATCTCGAATCCGGGCCAGGCGCTCGCCTATAAAATCGGCGAGCTAAAGATCAAAGAACTCCGCGCCCGCGCGCAGCAGGAGATCGGCGATGGCTTCGACATCCGCGAGTTCCACGACGTGGTGCTGCTCTCCGGCGCCGTTCCGCTCGATGTGCTGGAACGGAACGTCATGGCGTGGATCGGCACCAAGACCGGCGCGACAGCCAAAAAGCGCGTCGCCGAAGCGAAGCAGTAACGCGACACAAGGGACAGGGCGGCCGTCGTGATCTTCTACCGCGTCTCCAGAGACGGCCAACAGCCCGGAGCGTCGCGAAGCAACGCTCCGGGTTAGGATCGTCTCGGCGGACCAAAGCCCCGGAGGGACTGACGGAGCGCACTCAAGAGCCAGAAATACGGCTCTTCCGTGGCGGCTCCTTCCGTCGCCCCTTTCAGGGCTTGAGCTCGGCGCGTGGCGGGTTTCCCGGAGTTTCGCTCGCGCTTCACTCCGGGC
>JACCZQ010000138.1 GCA_013695905.1 Chthoniobacterales bacterium | reverse complement strand
CCGCCTAACGAGGAGCCGCCGAGGCCGGTGTATTGCGCCTCCGTGAGCGTGCGATAGCGCGCATCGATGAACGGCTTCAGTTCGTTGATGAGAAAACGGCCGTAATGCCGCAGCAGGCCCTTGCTGCGCTTGCGTTTGCCGGATTCCAACTGGCCGCGGCTCGGGGCGTATTCGTGGATGCGATCCGGCCCGGTATTCGCCACCGCCACGATGATGAGCGGCTCAATGAGCTCCTCATTCACGAGACGCTGCGCTGTTTCATCCGCGCCCCACTCCACGCCGCCGAAGGAGGTGGCGGCGTCGAACACATTCTGCCCATCGTGCAGGTAGAGCACAGGATAACGCCGGGTGCGCGAGCGGCGGTAACCCGGCGGCAGGTACACGAGCACGTCCCGCTTGTTGCCCAGGATTTTCGAGGGAAACGCGGCGTGCGCGTGGATATTTCCGGTGAGGGTGTGCTCGCTCATTCGAGGAGAAGGGTTATGGCGCAGGAGATACGGCTTGTCCATTCGCGCCGGATGTTCTTTGTTCCGCCTCCTGCGGCCAACAGCTCCTGTAGCTGCTCGCCTGTGGAGGCGACGGCAACAGGCGGAGCCCAGCACATGACCGGGCGCCTACCACGCGGCGAACATCGCCTTTCGCCACCCCGATCTGGTGAGCAATCTCATCAGCCTGAGCGGTGCGTTCGACATCAGCGATTTCTTCGGCGGCTACTTCGACGACAACATCTACTTCAACAGCCCATTCCATTACCTGCCGAACATGACCGATCCGTGGAAGTTCAACCATATGGGCATCATCCTCGGCACCGGCGAGTGGGATAACACGCGGCACGAAAGCCTCCGCATGTCGGCGATTCTCAACGAAAAAGGCATCCCGCATTTCCTCGATGACCGCCGCTGGTGCGGGCATGATTGGAACTACTGGCAGGACATGCTCCCGCATTACCTTTCGATGCTGTAGGCAGAGCTGATGATCCGCGGATTCGCAGATGGACGCAGATTCTTAGAGAAGGGCGACCGCTCCTCCTTCTGGTAATCTGCGTTAATCTGCGTAATCTGCGGACTCTTCTTCGCAACCCCACTAAACCTATGAAAAAAGTCGGAATTCTCTTCGGTCAGGAAAACAGCTTCCCGCCAGCGTTCGTGCAGCGCGTGAATGAAAAAGGCGGCGGCGACGTGCAGGCGGAGTTCGTCCGCATCGATAAGGTGGTGCAGGGCGAGCCCTGCGGCTACGACGTCATCGTCGATCGCATTTCGCAGGATGTGCCGTTCTACCGCGGCTTCCTCAAGAACGCCGCCAGCAGTGGCACCGCCGTCATTAACAATCCCTTCTGGTGGAGCGCCGACGAGAAATTCTTTAATAACGCACTCGCCACCAAGATCGGCGTCGACGTTCCGCGCACCGTCCTCCTCCCCTCCCACCAGGTGCCGCCGGACACCACCGACAACTCCTTCCGGAATCTTGCCTACCCGATGGATTGGGAGGGAATTTTCAACTACATCGGCTGGCCCGCGTATTTCAAACCATTCGCCGGCGGCGGCTGGAAGAACGTCTACAAGCTGAACAACGCGGAGGAATTCTTCCGCGCCTACAGCGAGACCGGCCAGCTCGTCATGATGCTGCAGGAGGAAGTGAAGTTCGACATGTACTTCCGCTGCTACTCCATCGATCAACGGCACGTCAAAGTGATGAATTACGAGCCGCGCCACCCGTTCCACCTGCGGTATGTCACCGACTGGCAGGCGCCGCAGGAGATCCTCGAGAAAGTCCACTGGGGCGTGCAGCAGCTGAACGAATACCTCGGCTACGACCTGAACACCGTCGAGTTCGCCATCCGCGACGGCGTCCCGCTCGCGATCGACTTCTGCAATCCAGCGCCCGACGCCGAAGTCACGAGTGTCGGCCAGGAAAACTTCGATTGGGTCGTCGAAGCAGTGTCCGACATGGCGATCCGCAAAGCCCGTGAGCACGTCCCCGGTCGCGACAACCTGAGCTGGGGCAAATTCATCCAGGCCGGCGCCACCAAGCGCATGCTGCACGAGATGCAGTAGCCGCAGGTTCTGCAGCCGGGGCGGAACACCGGCGTCCCGCCTGTGCGGCCACCGGACGTCTCGTCCGGTGAATCATCGAGCAACCAGCGGCGATCATCTGCCAAGAGACGGTGAGCGCATCGTCCGTGAGCATCCGAATGTGACCTCAGAAAGGGCCACATCACCGCGTCTGCCCCCCTGCATGCCGCGCAGCCGCAGACCGAACACGTGGCCGTGGCCCACAGCTTCCGCCTCGGCTCGCTGATTCGGGTCTCTGCTCACGCCTGCACGAGTGGCACGCACATACCCGTGTCGCCCACAGGGCGACAGCTACAGCACGAACCCCGCGCCACCGATTGCGACGCGTGGGGCCATCCGCGCTCCCGCACCACTCCGCTTCCCGCCAGCAGGAGCTGCCGATGAGCACGGAACCCGCGACACAAGTTCCGCTGCTGGCGAACCCCGTCAGCATTACCGAACATCCCGACCGCTGGCCACGGCAGGTGCTGCTCCGCGACGGCACGCCCATTTTGCTCCGTCCCATCCGCGCCGCTGACGAGCCGCTCCTGATCGAATTCCACGAAGCACTGCGCGAGCGCACCGTGCGGCTGCGTTACTCCGGCCCCTTCGCTCGGGAACAACGAACCGCGCACGAACGTCTGCTGCAGGTCTGCCTTTGCGACAACGACCGCGACATCGCCCCCGGAGGCCAGCCCCTTGCTGAGCGCGAACGGCTCCTCAGCGGGTGGGCGAGGTCGCAGCAACGCCGCGCAGGCGGCGATCGAACTGCGCGACAACATCCACATACGCTTGCAACGCGGGAGTGCGGTCTTCCTCGCGCCAGGCAATCCAGAACGCGTCACCAGGACGGGGCGAAGGGCCGAAAGACCACGTCCGGGTACGGAATTTTGGTCACCGGCTCCGGCAAATTGCTTTCGCGCCCAGGAAAACACAACTGTCCGCCACCGTGCCGAGCATTTTACCCTTTTGACTCGGGGCAAGGCGTCCCCGATGCATGGGCGCCAGCGGCGCGTGGATCTCTGCTGGCCAGCGCAGAATCAGCCGCCCGCTAAAGTATTCGGAGAAGCAGGTTTGAACAACCTCTCCGAATGATCGATGCGCTTACCGCAGCAGTCTTATTGGTTGTCGGTGGTGAGGTTGAAGAACTCCACCAACGCCACTCCCGTTGAACCCGTTGGATTCGCGCCCCTCACCAGTGCGGTGTAATTCCCGGGCGGGAAATCGCGAATCAGAGCTGAATTGCGTGAATCGCCGGGGGTAAGTCCGTTGGCTGCGAGCTCGGCGGTCTGGCCACCGGTCCCGAAGTTATCGTTCGTGCCGAGCGAGGTTCCGTTCGCGTCGCGAATATCGAGGAACGGATCCTGGAGAGGGTTAGGAACATTGAAGGTTGCGAGGTCGGGCCCAATCGCTCGCACCACAACCCTTTGAGCTGCGGATCCACTCACGATCAAGCCGCCGATGAGAATATTGTTCCCGGTGCCAACAAAGCCGCGGCTGGAGATATTCGCAAGGCTGCTTCCGCTCCCGATACTGGCGTCATAAATCTCCACCAGCCCTACACCGGTGCCCCCATCGGCACCGCGTATGTGCACCGTGTAATTTCCGGCATCAAGCGTGCGAATAAGCGCCGACTCCTTAAGATTTTGGGGGGTCAGACCTAAGCTTTTGATCTGCGCCATGTCGGCGGCGCTGTTACTCGTATGGTCGTCGTTAAGCGCAATCAATCGCCTCTGGCTATCGAAGAGTTCGATCAGAGGGTCCGCCAGCGTTCCAGGAACAGTGGTTATGCTCGGCCCGACTCCGCGCAGCACGACCGTTTTTGCGGGAGTGCCGCGAATGATGAATCCACCGATGCCTACCCTTTCGTTCGTCCCGACGGCAACACGAGCCGCCATGTTGCGGACCGTGCCGGCGCCGAGCGAAAAGACCAGCCCCGAAACGCTGCTGAAGCCAAAATCGAGCACTGTCTGCGACACGACAGTCGCAGCTCCGGTCGCGGTGTTGATCGTATAAAGGCGGTCATCGATGGAGGCATAAAGCACATCGTTCGGACCAAAAGCCAGCGCGCCGATCGGACTTCCGGGCTTGAGGCCGAGATTTCCCACTGCCTGAGCTGCGCCGGTGGTTTGATTGACCGTGTAGAGCGACGAGTCGCCCTTGGCCAGAGCAAAGAGAGCCCCGTCCGATCGAAAGGCGAGAGCGTGGAGAGCGACGCCGGTAGTCCCGAGCCGACTAGCAATGCCCGTCCCGACATTGAAGGTGTAGAAGTCGTTCGTCGGTTGGGCACTGGCATTCAGCGGTGAAAAGAGGAACCCAACACCGTCCGACGGACGGATGGCTAGGTCGCCCTCGCCCTTCAAACCTGTAACGCCCACGAGCGGAATGTCTCGCAGTACCTTGCCGCTGACTCGGCTAATTTCCTGGATCGCATTCTTGGTTGGATTGTAGGTGTAGAGTTTGTTTCCACGCGTCGCTAAACCGGAACCGGTCACCGGCTCTCCCAGCGAGCCGATCGAGGTGGCGGCCCCCGTCGCGGGATCGATCAATACGAGTTCGTTTCCGAAGAGCGTGATACCGAAGAGCGCCTGTGGCGGCGTTTGCGCGGAGAGCGAGGTGAGGCAGGCCGCGAGGCCCATGATCGCTGCCGCAACTACCAAAAGATTTTTTTTCATCGTGAGTTTTCCAATGTGAAGAGCCCTTGGTTAGGAACTGATCGGACCATTAAAACCGTTCGGGAAGAACAGGCCGCTGCTGGCGTTAGCCGCTCCGTAAACGATGTTCAGGCCCTGCCGCGTCGTCCGGCGGAAAGCGAGTCCGTTAGCGTCTGCTGGAACGATGTTCGCGTTGCCGCTGCCATCTACTACGCCCTGGTCGTCATTGGCTCCCGAGAGCGCCTTGCGCAGATCGGAAACTTTTTGCGCCAGTCCCTGGGGACCCGACCCGGCGGCGAAAATATTCACCCGGATGTTGCCTGCGTGATAAGCTTCCACGGCGAGAACACTCGCGGCGGCGTCGAGAAAATCCTTGTTCGCCAGGAGACGAGCAGCCCCGGCAAACAGCGTGACACCCACGTCTTCGAAGATGAACGCACCGAGCAGGAAGTTAATGTCGTTCGCGAAGGGATCGAACGACGCTCCGATTCCCGCCGCCTGGGCGAGGGTGTTGAAGCTGTTGAGCAGATCAATCTTCGGGCGGGCCACCGGTTGTACGCCCGCGGTGGTTAAGGCGGTGCGGAAGAACTTCACGTGGGCGCGTTCATCGGCGCCGATTTCCGCGGCATATTGCGCCACTTTTGGATCGGCGAACGGAACTCGTGAGTTGGGCTTGATCGTGACGGTCCCGGGCGTGCCCGAGCCATCCACCGCTACTCCTTGCGTTTCGATCCCGGTCCAAAAAACGGCGTAAGTGTAAAACTCCGCTTCCAGATATTCCAAATTGAGAGCAAACTGCAACACAGCGGCGTCCTGCCCCGGACCGGTCGCCGCGGAAACATTCTTCGCGAGGGCACCAAGGGCTGTCAGGCCGAACGCGCCGAGGCCGAGATTTCGGAGGGCCTGACGTCGGGAGAGGCCGTTTGTGCCGAGCATTGATTCGAGATTAGTCTGCATAATTTTGCGGTCCTTGTTTGTTGTCGTGGTTTCGAGAGATCGATTTCAGCCGAGCAAATCGTGTCCGGCCCACGAAACCTTTCGCGCCCTCTCGCGGCCGGGGATAATACTTTTTTACTTGGTCGTGAGACCTAATAGGTATTAGCACCCGACCGTCCGCCCGTTTAGCTGCCGCGCTCGGCAGGGGATCGCCGGCGTCGATCGAATTTTGATACCACATCGATATACGATTTCAGCGCCTCAGATTGATCTTCCTCGCGCCAGGCAATCCAAAAAGGAGTTACAAGGGCGGGTCGAATGGGCAGAAAGACCACGTCCGGGTGCGGAGTTTTGGCCACCGGCTCGGGCAAAAGCGCGATGCCGAGGCCGCCCGCCACCACCTGGAGCAGCGCACGTTCGAGCTCGGCTTCCTGGAGCACTTTGGGTCTGTAGCCGGCCTGGCCGCAGCTCTCCAGGAGCCATTGCCGATATCCGGGCCGGCTCTGTTCCGAGATGCCAATGAAGAACATCGGTTCCAGCTCCTTGAGCTTGACGGTCGAGCGGCGCGCGAGGTGATGGTTCTTCGGCAAGGCCGCGACGGTCTTGTAGGCTGCGATCGGTCGCGACTGAAGGCCGCTCCGTTCCCGCACCGCCCAGGATCCGACAAAGGCCAGGTCGATCTTCCCGTCGGCCAGAGCGCGCAGCTGGTCGCCGCAGGTCATGTCAAAAAGATGCACCGCCACCTTGGGAAAAGTGCTTTCGAACGCCGCGAGCGTGGCCGGCAGGAGATCGTAGATGAGGGCGGCGACATAGCCGATGTTCAACTCACGTTTCTCACCGCGGTCCAGGCGCTGGACCGACTCCACAATCGCCGTCCCGTGCGCGAGAACCCGCTTGGCGTCCGCGAGAAAGGATTTTCCGGATGGGGTGAGCGAAACGCCGCGGCGCGACCGCTCGAGCAGGCGCACCCCGAGTTCCTCCTCGAGATCCCGGATCTGGCGGGAGAGCGAAGGCTGGGCCAAATGCAACTGCTTGGCGGCGCGGGTGAAGTTCAATGCTTCTCCGACGGCAACAAAATAGCGCAAATGGCGAAACTCCATAGAGGCGCAATCTCCCCTTTCTGCCGTCCGACAGCAAGCGTCCAACGGTCGATTTTGTCCGTTACCGTACCGAGCAACGCTGCTGTTGCTGGCTACTGCTGACCCATGATCGCGTCGAAGGCGACAAATTCGAGCTGACGCATGAGTTCCTCTCGCGGAGATGCTCGGCACGCGCCGGGCCGGCGTGACGGAGGTGGCCGCTACGTTGCAGCGCGCGGGGCTCATTCGTTACACCCGCGGATGAGTCACGATCCTGGACCGTCGCGGTTTGGAAAAGATGGCCTGCGAATGTTACGCGACCGTCCGGCGAGAATTCGACCGCTTGCTCGCCACCTAATCCTACCGCCGCGCTGGGTGGTCCTACCGCCGCGCTGGGTAGTGAAATTCTCGGGCGGGTTCAAATTTCTGATCATTCGGCCGCGTGCCTAATGCAAACCGCGGCGGCGAGATGATGCCTGAAAGGTCTCAGGCCCAAGAAACGAAGTATTATCTCTGTCCGGCGCCGCTGATATCAAGGCACGCTATGGCTTCTCGTCACTCGGATGCGCACGCGGAACAATCACCCAACATGAATCTGCCTTCTGGGGGAACCAGGGTTTGCGCACCTTCAGCTGCCTCAGCGCGGCGGTGGAAGCGACCACTCGATCTTTTGTTGATCGCGCTTTTACTGCCGATGTGGGCGCCGGTCATGATGGTGGTTATGCTCTGGATTAAACTCGCGTCACCTGGCCCGGTGATCTACCGGCAGGAACGTATCGGGCTTCGGAAGAAGCGATTCACGATCTACAAATTTCGGAGCATGAAGGTCTCCGCGGAGACTCGCTTGCACGAGAGCTACCTCATGCACCTGATCAAGTCGGACGCTCCGATGACGAAGCTCGATCAGGCGGGTGACGAACGATTGATTCCGCTTGGGCGACTGCTCCGTGCAGCTGGGCTCGATGAGCTGCCGCAGGTATTCAACGTGATCCGTGGCGAAATGAGCCTGGTCGGGCCTCGCCCATGCACTCCCCACGAATTTGAGCACTACCAGCCATGCCACCTTGCTCGCGTGGATGTCCCGCCGGGATTGACCGGCTACTGGCAGGTGCACGGGAAGAATAAAACCACCTTCAGCGAGATGATCGAGATGGATATCTTCTATGCGCGGAACTTCTCGCTCGCGCTTGACCTCGCAATTCTTGCGCGCACGGGTGCCGTCGTGATGAACGAACTCCTATGCGTCCCGATGGGCCAGCCTCGCGCCGCGCCGCGGACAGGAGAGCCAGCACTTCAGGCGCAAAAGGATGTCGATGGTCGCGAGCAGGGGGCTGCCGAGATGTCGCTCGTGCTTGAGTCCGCATGACCGGCTCGCGATGCGCTGATTCCTGAAAAGATAACGATCAATCAATTAGGCATTTGCCCCGCGACGGGGCGTGGAGAATTCGACAGTTTAGTCGGCCGCTGATTGCCCCGTCGAGGCCGACGGCCTGATGCCTGAGAGGTCTCACAGCCAAGAAAAGAAGTATTACTGCCGCCGGTGAGCTGCGGCTATCGAGGAACTGTATGGCCGCGCTCACTTCTCCTCCCCGTTTCGCACGGGTGCGGCCGTTGCCGGCCAAGGGGCCGCGGCAAATGGGAGAACGCGATCGTGCGCAGACGGCCCTCGCTTTCATCACGAGCGATGAACGCGACGTCCTGGAACTTTGTTTTTCGGCCGGTTGTCCGCCCGCGGAAATCTCCCGCAAACTGCAAATCCCGCTGGGTGCAATCAAGGCGCAGCTCGATCGCGGTCTCTTTGGATTCCTGCACGCTTTGAGCCTGCAGGCAGCCTCATCTCGGTAGGCAATTTTCGTCCAACATTCATGAATCAAACAAATCCAGCCCCACCATTTTCGGACAGCTCGTCGCTGCCGCTGAGCGCGCCACATCCCGCGGAAATCCGACGGCTGCGCGGAGTGAAGCCGTGGACGGGAGCGTTCGACGAGGCTTTGAGCAAGGAGGAAGTGCTCACGATGGTTTCGCCTTTCATCCGCCAACGGGCGTAGTCGCCCCCGCGCGCCTCTGGTTAAACTTCTCGACCTTCCCGGGCTCACCGGCCAAACTCGGAGGCGGACAGGGCTTTAAAC
>JACCZQ010000119.1 GCA_013695905.1 Chthoniobacterales bacterium | reverse complement strand
TCGATGCGCTCGTAGGTGTGCGCGCCGAAGAAATCGCGCTGGGCCTGGAGGAGATTCGCAGGCAGGCGCGCCTGGCGGTAGCTGTCAAAGTAGGCGAGGGAGGCGCTGAAGGCAGGCACGGCGACGCCATGCTGCACCGCCGTGGCAATGGCGATGCGCCAGTTCTGCTGCGTCTTCTCGATGATGCCGGTGAAGTATTCGTCGAGGAGCAGATTCTTGAGCTCGGGATTGCGGTTGTATGCCTCAGCGATGCGGTTCAGGAACACAGCACGGATGATGCAGCCGCCGCGCCAGATGGTGGCGATGTCGGCGAAGTTCAGCTTCCACTCGGACGCGGTGCTGGCGGCGCCGAGCAGCTCCATCCCCTGCGCGTAGGAGACGATTTTGGAGGCGTAGAGAGCATCGTGCACCGCCTTGATCAGTGCGGCGCGGTCGCCGGTGAACTTCCGCGCCTCCGGGTGTGGCAGCACTTTGGACGCTTCGACGCGCTCCTGCTTCCTCGATGATATGACACGTGCCTCGACTGCGGCATTGATGGTGGAGATCACCACCGCCTGCTCGATGGCGGATTGTAAGGTCCACATGCCGGTGCCTTTCTGCCCGGCCTTGTCGAGAATGACATCGACGAGCGGTTTTCCTGTGTCGGGATCGGTCTTTCGGAAGATCTGCGCCGTGATGTCGATGAGGTAGCTGTCCAGTTCGCCTTTGTTCCATTCGGCGAAAATGTCGGCCAGCTCTGCCGCTTCCAATCCGAGCACCTGCTGCAGGATGGCATACGACTCACAGATCAGCTGCATGTCGCCATACTCGATGCCGTTGTGGACCATCTTCACGTAATGCCCGGCACCACCCGGTCCCATGTAGCGGCAGCATGGCTCGCCATCCACCTGCGCGGCGATTTTGCGGAAGATCGGGGCGATGATCTCCCATGACTCACGCGATCCGCCGGGCATCAGGGAGGGGCCCTTCAGCGCGCCTTCCTCTCCGCCGGAGACGCCGCAGCCGACGTAATGCAGCCCCTGCGCTTCGAGTTCATCATACCGGCGCTTCGTGTCGGTGAAGAGGGAGTTGCCGCCGTCGATGATGACGTCGCCGGGTTCCAGGAGCGGCACGAGCTGTGCAATCACGGCATCGACGGGCTTGCCGGCCTTGACCATGATCATGGCCTTCCGCGGCCGCGACAGTGCGCCGACGAATTCCTCCATCGTCTTCGTGGGCACGATGTTTTTGCCTTGTGCTTTACCGGCCGCGAATTTCTCGGTCACCTCCACGGTGCGGTTGAAAACGGCGACGGAGAACCCCTTCGACTCCATGTTCATGACGAGGTTTTCGCCCATCACGGCGAGGCCGATGAGGCCAATATCACATTGCTTCACGCTCATTTTGCGTATCTCCTGTTCTCCCGGTCGAGTGGCCGAGTTCCTCGTATTTAACACGCATGGCTACCCCCGTCTGCGAAGTTTTGCTGACCGACCTGCCGCTCGTTGTGCCGGCGGAGCAGGCGCTGGTTGAGACCGGGGCCGTTCTCGACTTCTGGGGGGTGGTGCGGCTGACCGAGGAGCAGGCGGAAATCGCCGGGATTGAGTATGAGGCGCATTACAGAATGGCGGCGCATCAGCTCCGGGTTTTAGCCGAGGAGGCGATGCAGATGTTCCAACTGCAGCAGATCAGCATCCGCCATCGACTTGGGTTTGTGCCCGTCGGTGAGCCATCGCTGCTGGTGCGGGTGGGGAGCAGACATCGTGCAGCTGCTTTCGAGGCGTCGGAATGGATTGTCGTTGCGCTGAAGCAGCGGGTGCCGATCTGGAAACATCCGCACGGTGCGGCGCAGCTTTCCGGCGCGGCAAAGATATCGACATCGACATTCCCGCGCGCGCGGTCACTTTCCGAAGTATGAACTGGGCCAACCGTCTCACGCTCAGCCGACTTGGATTGACCATTCTGTTCGTCCTGGCGCTGAACTCCGAATGGGAGTTTGGCCGCACCACGGCACTGATCCTGTTCATCATCGCGGGGGTGACGGATTTCTTCGATGGCGAGATCGCGCGCCGCTATTGCTCCGTGACGAATTTCGGCAAGCTGATGGACCCGCTCGTGGACAAGATTATGATCGCGGCGGCGTTCATCTCTCTGGTGCCGTTGAAGGCGATTCCCGCCTGGGTGGCGACAGTGGTCGTGGCCCGCGATTTCCTGATTACAGGTTTGCGCCTGGTGGCGAGCAGCAAGGGGCAGGTGCTGCCCGCGGAGAGACTGGGCAAGCACAAAACCTCCTGGCAGATCGTGACGGTAATTTTCTTCCTGGTGCTGCTGGCGGCAATCGAGCTTCGCTATGCGGCAATCGAGACGGTGTGGTGGTTACGGGCGTGGGAAATTGGCGGGCCGGCGCTCGTCTGGATTACGGTGCTGCTGACGCTGTATTCCGGCCTCGGGTATGCGTGGCGACATCGTGCCGTTTTGGCGACGGACGAGTAGCGCTGAGGTTTGGGGGGCGCGGCATGCACAGCCTGGGTGCGTCCTGGCAGGCGCAACGGGGCAGCGGCGCACAGAGCCGCCGCTACAGTGACAAACGTCCATTCGCCGCGGAGAAAACCGGGGGCGGACTCTAAGGGAAGGCTAGCCGAGGCTCCTAGAAGAAGCTCTGCGGCACTTCGACGCGGTCGCCGGGCTGGAGCCGGATATCCTTCGACGGATCACGGCGCGATTGCCGGACGTCATAAACCCGCACATCGCTACCGCGCATGACGCGCACCTTGCGTTGGTCGGCGAAATCGTTAAAGCCGCCCGCCGCATTAATCGCGGTGAGAAGTGTCATGTCCTCCGTGAAGGGAACGCGCGACGGAGCCCGGACGGCGCCACCGACGTTCACGAACCTGGCCGCGGGCTGCATCAGGATCGTGATGGTGGGGTTCGTGTAGATTTTAGCGGAGCGGTAGCTCCCCTCGACTGATGCCGCCAGCTGCGCCGGGGTGAGCCCGGCGGCCTGCACTTTGTTGATGTAAGGCAGGTTGATGGTTCCGCTCGCATCTACGG
>JACCZQ010000118.1 GCA_013695905.1 Chthoniobacterales bacterium | reverse complement strand
CGTCTCCGGCGCGCCTTCCATCACGATCCGGCTCTCGGAGCAGAAGGCGTATTTCTATAAAGGCGGGAAACTCGTCGGCGTCTCGCAGATCTCCGCGGGCCGCGAAGGCTACTCCACTCCGACCGGTAACTTCAAGATCACCCAGAAGAGCAGAGACCACATCTCGAACCTTTATGGCGACTACGTCGACGACGCAGGCAACGTTGTCATGCCAAATGTCGGCGTAAAACGCGATCCGAAGCCGCCCGGCACCACCTTCCGCGGCGCGCCCATGCCTTACTTCATGCGCATCGTCGGCGGCGTCGGCATGCATGCCGGCTACCTGCCGGGGTATCCCGCATCGCATGGTTGCATCCGCATGCCGGAGTTCATGGCGGATAATTTCTTTAACGCCGTCGCGCAGGGCACCCCCGTCAGGGTCACCAACTAAACGCGGAGCCACACCGCTCCCGGCTTGCGATTCTGCTGCAGCGACGACATCCTCGCACGCCAAACACCGGGCTGCGTCATGATCATCATCACTGAATCCACGGCGACCGAAGAGCAAATCGCGCAGATCGTCGCGCAGGTACGCGAGTTCGGCCTGGAAGCGCAGGTGAGCCGTGAAGGCGCCCGCGTCATCGTCGGAGTGGTCGGTCCCGAGCCGATGATCCGCGAGAAGCCTCTCGCCGCGATGCCTGGCGTCGAAGCCATCGTCCCGGCGGCCAAGCCCTACAAACTCGCCGCGCGAGACACGCGCCGCGCCGCCTCCACTGTCGAGATCTGCGGGCTCAGCATCGGCGGGAATTCCGCCGTCGCCCTGATCTGCGGCCCCTGCTCCGTCGAAGGCCGTGAGCAGATGCTGAACATCGCGCGGATGCTGAAGGAATCCGGCGCCAGCATGTTGCGCGGCGGTGCGTTCAAACCGCGCACCTCGCCTTACAGCTTCCAAGGTTTACGCGAGGAAGGGCTCCGGTTCCTCGCCGAGGCGCGCAACGAAACCGGCCTGCCGGTCATCACCGAAGTGATGGACGCGCGCGATCTGCCGGTGGTGGAGCGTTATGCCGATTGCCTGCAGATCGGCGCGCGGAACATGCAGAACTTTTCCCTCCTCCGGGAGGTCGGCCGCAGTCACCTGCCGGTGCTGCTGAAGCGCGGCTTCGGGGCGACCGTGAACGAGCTGATCCTCAGCGCTGAGTACATCCTGAACGAAGGCAACACGAATCTGCTCCTGTGCGAGCGGGGCATCCGCACGTTCGAAGCGGGCACGCGTTACACGCTCGATTTGAGCGCTGTGCCGATCCTGAAGGCGAAGACACATCTGCCGGTGGTGGTGGACCCCACCCACGCCGTCGGTTTGCGGGAATTCATCCCGCAGATGGCGCTTGCCTCCATCGCGGCGGGGGCGGACGCCATCATGCTTGAGGTGCACGATTCGCCAGAACACGCGAAAAGCGACGGTGAGCAGGCGCTGCTGCCGGAAACGCTAGCCAAGCTCGTCCCGCGGATGCGCGCGGTGGCGAACGCCATCGGCCGCGATTTGTAAAAACCGCGGAAGGCACCCGCCTGTTCGCGCCGCGCGCGCATTGCACCCGCACGCGATCTGGCGAAGCATTGCCGGTGCAGAACTCCCGCGGCCTTGACCTGCTCACACGTGTCGCGGAGGCCCAGCCGATCGCGCAGCAGCTGCGCGCGATCAAGGCCGCGCAGTGGCCGGTGGCATTCTCCCATGTGGCGGAGCCGGCGCAGGCGCTGCTCGTCGCCACCCTGGCACGTGAGACACCCAGGACGCTCTGGGTCATCTGCCCCACCGTGCGCGCGCAGGAGCTGCTCTACGAGAGTCTCATCAACTGGGCACCGCAGGCGCTCTTTCTCCCCGAGGCGGAATTCGCCGCCGTGGAGAACATCCTGCCCGATCCGGAGATCACCGCCGAACGCCTCGCGCTCCTCGATCGCGTCACCCGCGAAGCAGGGCCGCACCTCCTCGTTACCACGCGGGCGGCGCTCGATCAACCGGCGCCGAAAGCCCACGCCTTGAAGTCGGCCTCGCTGCGCCTGAAACGCGGTGCGGCCGACGGCAGGGAGTCGCTCCTCGACTCGTTAGGCAAAGCCGGCTACGACCGGGTGACGCAGGTCACCACCCGCGGGCAATTCGCGGTCCGCGGTGGCATTCTCGACCTCTACTCGTGGCAGGCGCAGCTGCCGGTGCGGGCGGAGTTTTTCGGGGATGAAATCGAGTCGCTCCGCGAGTTCGACATCGACACGCAAACCTCCGTCCGGAATCTGCAGACCGTCGATATCCTGTTAGGCGCAGCCGAAGACCAGAGCGGCCACGTCCGCGATTACGTGACGAAGCAGCACCTGCGCGTCGCGGTGGCACCGGAAGAAGGTGACGACGCGCAGATCCTCCTCGCCGAAACTTGGCTCGGCGGCGAGGGCGAGGAGAACTACGACGCCGCGTTTCACGATGCCGAAGTGGGTGAATTCGCGGTCGGCGATTTCATGCTGCTGGAAGCGAAGCGGGCGCAGTTCGCCGCGCGTTTGCAGCAGTGGAAGCAGGAAGGCTCCCACGTCGTCATCTATTTCCAGACCGAGGGCGAGATCGAGCGCTTCCGCGAGATCATGGCGGTTGTGGACGGTGCGCTCGACGGGATCGACCTCGCAGAAGGCACCCTCCCCCACAGCTTCACATTTCCGGCGGGTCGGTTCGTCGCGCTCTCCGCGGCGGAGCTGTTCGGCCGCTCCACCACGCACGGCCGGCGCCGCCTGCAACGCGCCGAAAAGCTCGCGCGCAATCGAGCGCAGATCGACTTCAGCGAGTTGACCGAAGGCGATCTCGTGGTGCACCTCGAGCACGGCGTCGGCCGATTCCTCGAGCTGCTGCAGATGCCCGCGCCCGGCGGTGGCGAGCAGGAGGCGCTTGCCCTCGAGTTTGCCGACGACGCCAGGCTCTACGTGCCGCTGGAGCAGGCGTATCTTGTGTCGCGTTATGTCGGCGTCGGCAAAAAATCACCGCCGCTCAGCTCGCTCGCCGATGCGAAATGGGCGCGCGCGAAGAAGAACGCCGCTGCCTCGATCTTCGACTACGCGGGCAAGATGCTCGAGGTCCAGGCGGAGCGGGAGACGCAGCTCGGGCACGCCTTTGGATCAGACACAAAATGGCAGCACGAGTTCGAGCATTCGTTTCCGTATCGCGAGACCGTCGATCAGCTGAAGGCGATCGAGGCGACGAAACGCGACATGGAGCAGGCGCGCTCCATGGACCGCCTGATCTGCGGCGATGTAGGGTTCGGGAAGACGGAGGTGGCGATCCGCGCCGCGTTCAAGGCGGTGATGGAGGGCAAGCAGGTGGCGGTGCTCACGCCGACGACGGTGCTGGCGCAACAGCATTTCGAGACGTTCCGGCAGCGGATGCTCGATTACCCGGTGCGGGTGGAGATGCTGAGCCGCTTCCGCTCTCCCGCGGAGCAGAAGAAGGTGCTGAAGCTGCTCGCGGACGGCGGAGTGGATATCGTGATCGGCACGCACCGGCTGATTTCGGGTGACGTGGTCTTCAAGGATCTGGGGCTCGTCGTGATCGATGAAGAGCAGCGCTTCGGCGTGCTGCACAAGGAGAAGTTCAAGGAGCTGTTCAAGCTCGTCGATGTGTTGACGCTCTCCGCCACGCCCATCCCGCGGACGCTCTACCTCTCGTTAGTCGGCGTAAAGGATATGTCCACGATCGAGACGCCACCGCTGAATCGCCTCCCGGTGGAAACGGTCGTCTGCGGCTACGATGAGCGGATCATCCGCGACGCGATCAACCGTGAGCTCGACCGGCAGGGGCAGGTTTATTTTCTCCATAATCGCATCGATTCGATCGAGAAAGTGCGCGACCGTATCGCGGAGCTCTGCCCGAAGGCGCAGGTGGAATACGGCCACGGTCAGATGGATGCGGACACGCTGGAGACGGTGATGTCCGGCTTCGTCGCGGGAAAAATCGACGTGCTGGTGAGCACCACGATCATCGAGAGCGGGCTCGATATTCCCAATGCCAACACGATCATCATCGACCGCGCGGATCGCTTCGGACTCGCCGATCTGTATCAACTCCGCGGCCGCGTGGGACGTGCCGAGCACAAGGCCTACGCGTATCTGATGCTCCCGCGCGAGATGATGACCGTCGGCGCAGCGCGCAAGCGGATTAATGCGATCAAGCAATACAGCTCGTTAGGCGCCGGGTTCCGGATCGCGATGCGGGACCTGGAGATCCGCGGCGCCGGGAGCATCCTCGGGACGGCGCAAAGCGGTCACATCGTCGCGGTCGGTTTCGATCTTTACTGCCAGCTCCTCAAGCAGGCGGTGGCGCAGCTGAAAGGCGAGAAATACAAGGCGCGGCTTGAGGTGGACGTGCGGCTGGATTTTGTCGCCACGAACGAAGCGGAATTTGTGCAGCGCGGAGCGGAGGAACGCGTGCCGGCGTTCATCCCCGGCAGCTACCTCGGCGACGCAACTCTGCGCATCCAGGCGTATCGCGCGCTGGCCCAAATCAGCACCCGCGAACAGTGGGATCAGCTCCGGAAAGAGTGGCGCGATCGGTTTGGGAAATTCCCGCCGGCGGTTGACAATTTGCTCATTCTGACCGAGATCAAGCTCGCGGCCGCCAAAGCCGGGGTGACCCGCGTGGAAGTTCGCGCAGACAAGGTAATGCTGACGCGCCGGGGGGATTTTTTACTTGTGGGAGGAAAATTCCCTCGCCTTATTGCCGACAGAATCGAGCGGCGACTTGCCGCAGTGCTCGAACTAATCAGGAAGATTTGAACCGATGATTCGTCCTTTGTTTCTCGCCATTATCGCGACCGTCGCCCTCCTTTCGTCGCCGCTTTGCCACGGCGCGCGGGCGGCCGAACCTGAAATCATCGACGGCATCGCCGCCGTTGTGAACGGCGAGGTGATCACCCTCGGCCAGGTGCGGATGGTCTCGATGCCGCGTGAGCGTCTGCTCCGCTCACAGCTGCGCGGCGAGGAACTGGCGAAGCAACTCACGGAAGCCCGCCGCCTTGCGCTCCAGGACCTGATCGATCGGCAGCTGATCGTGCAGGCGTTTAAGGAGGAAAAACTGTCGCTGCCCGATTATTTCGTGGAGCAGCGGATGAATGAAATCATCCGGGAGAATTTCGGCGGCGACCGGAACGCGTTCATCAAAATGCTGGAGGCGCAGAATTTCTCGCTCAGCGAATTTCGGAAGAACGAATTCGAGAAGATCATCGTCGCGGCGATGCGCGGCAAAAACGTGAAACCGAACACGGTCGCGTCGCCGGTGAAGATCGAGCAATATTACCGGAAGAACCGTGCGGAGTTTACCTCGAAGGAAGAAGTGAAGCTGCGGCTGATCATGATCCCGAACCGCGCCGAGGAAGGAAACGCCAGCGCGCAAAAAGCGATGGCGGAAGAAATCCTGGGGAAACTTGCGGGCGGTGCTGATTTTGAGCGGATGGCGCAGATGTATTCGGAAGACAGCACCCGCGACAGCGGCGGCGACTGGGGCTGGGTGGAGCGGAACACGCTCGCGCCGCAGCTGGAGAAGGTGGCGTTCGGCACTCCAAAAGGGCGGATGAGCAGCCTCGTCGAGCTGGGCGGCAACTTTTACATCCTCAAGGTGGACGACAAACGCGGCGGCATGACGAAGCCACTCGCTGAAGTCCGGGCCGACATTGAGAAGAGGCTGGTCCAGGAAGAGGCGCAGCGGTTGCAGGAGAACTGGCTGGCCGGCCTGCGCCAGAAGGCGACGATCCGGACGTTCTAGCCTGACGCAGCAGGCGGCTTGCGAGCAGGCGCAGCGTTGCTGACAATGCGCCATGCGCCCGACGATCGGCATCACTCTTGGTGATTCAGCCGGCATCGGACCGGAGATTATCGACGCGGCCCTCCGCTCGGGGCGAGCGTCAGCGGCGGCCGATTACCGTGTCATAGGCGAACGGTGCGGCACCGCCGGTCAGCCGACGCCGGAGAGCGCCCGCGCCGCGGCGGCTGCGCTCGACGAGGCGGTGGAACTCGCAATGCGCGGCGAGATTGCGGCGGTGGTGACCGGGCCGATTCACAAAGCGCGCATGTACGACATCGGCTTCCGCCTTCCGGGGCAGACGGAGTTCTTCGCCGACCGCACCGGCGCGTCAAACTACGCGATGCTGCTCACCGGCGGCCGGCTCACGGTGGCGCTCGTCACGACGCACGAACCGCTGCAGCGGGTGCCGGAGTTACTCACGCAGAACGAAATTGTCCGCGTCGGAAAACTGCTTGCAACCTTTGTGCAACGCCGCCTCAGCCGGAGCCCGCGTATTGCCGTCGCAGGACTAAACCCTCACGCAGGCGAATCCGGCACCATCGGCACAGAAGAAGTGTCAATCATCGCACCGGCGATCGACGAGCTGAACACCTCTCACCTCTCACCTCTCACCTCTCACCCTCTCTTCACCGGCCCCTTCTCCCCCGACACCGTTTTCAACCGTGCCGTCGCCGGCGATTTCGACGCGGTGCTTTGCATGTATCACGACCAGGGATTGATCCCACTGAAGCTGCATGCCTTCGATGAAGGCGTGAACGTGACGCTCGGTCTCCCCTTCCCTCGCACCAGTCCGGATCACGGCACCGCCTTCGAGATTGCCGGCAAAGGCATCGCGCGACCCGACAGCATGATCGCGGCGATCAACCTCGCGGCCGAGCTGGTGGCGAACCGCTGATCCATGGAAGCAGCAAAATACGTCTCCGTCTTCAAACTCGGGCTGCAGAATACCTTCGTTTACCGCTGGAATTACCTGCTGCGAGCGGTGTTCGGATTAATTCCGCTCGCGGGGACCGTCTTTCTCTGGCGCGCCGTCTTCGATGAGCGCGGCGGCGGGCTGCAGGGCTACGATTACGGCTCGATGATCTACTATTACCTGCTCACGATCCTCGTCTCGAATCTCGTCACGCCGACCGAGGACGAGTGGCAGATCGCCTCCGACATTCGTGAAGGGCAGATCAATTCCTTTCTTACCAAGCCGCTCAATTATCTCGGCTACCGCTTCAGCCTCTTCCTCAGCGGCCGGCTGGTTTATACCCTCGTCACGATTATCCCGATCGGGCTGATCTTTTTCTACTTCCGCAGCTTCATCACCCTGCCGGCGAATCCGGAGGCTTACGTCTTCTCCTTCATTTCACTCCTCATGGCGGCGATGATCCAGTTCTTCATCACCTACAGCATCGCGCTGCTGGCCTTCTGGATCTTGGAGATCTCGACGATTGTCTTCATCGTTTACTCTTTCGAATACTTCCTGGGCGGGCAGATGTTCCCCGTGGACATCATGCCGGCGGGTGTGCAAGCGGTAATGAAGTGGCTGCCGTTCTATTACGAGTTGTTCTGCCCGATCGCGATCTTCCTCGAACGACTGCAGGGCGCCGCGATGTACGAGGCGCTGGCGATCCAAACCGGCTGGGTTCTCGCCTTGTGGGGAGTTGCGCACTTGATGTGGAAACGCGGCCTCGGGCACTATCAGGCAGTCGGCGGTTAGACACGCCTGTTGCCGCCGGCACGAGCGAACCTTCTGCGCCGCCCCTTCGCTCACGAGCCGCGCATTGACATGACTTCGCCCATTCCTTTCCACAACAGCTACTCCCAACTCCCGGAGCGATTCTTCACCCGCACGCCACCTACTCCTGTCGCGGCGCCGCGGCTCATCCGCGCGAACACGGAACTCGCGCTCCACCTCGGGATTGACCCGAAATGGCTCCAGAGCCCGGAGGGTGTCGAGGTCCTGGCCGGCAATCGCATGCCGGAAGGTGCGGAGCCGATCGCCATGGCCTATGCGGGGCACCAGTTCGGCGGCTTCGTGCCCCAACTCGGCGACGGGCGCGCCATTCTGCTCGGCGAAGTCGTCGACGGTGACGGCCTGCGGCGTGATCTCCAGCTGAAAGGCTCTGGCCCCACGCCGTTCTCGCGCCGCGGCGACGGCAGAGCAGCCCTGGGTCCGGTGCTGCGGGAGTATGTCGTAAGCGAGGCGATGGCGGCGCTCGGCATTCCCACGACCCGCGCCCTCGGAGCGGTGACCACGGGAGAAAAGGTGACCCGCGAGACGCTGCTCCCGGGCGGGGTGTTCACGCGCGTCGCGGCCAGCCACATCCGCGTCGGCACGTTCGAATTTTTCGCCCATCGCGGAGACACGGAGGGTGTGCGGTTGCTGGCGAATCATGTGATTGCGCGCCACTGCCCGGTCGCGGCGGATGCGGAGAATCCTCCCCGCGCGTTGCTCGATCGCGTGATCGCCGCGCAGGCGGAGCTGATCGCGCAATGGCTGCTGATCGGCTTCATCCACGGCGTCATGAACACCGACAATATGTCCGTCGCCGGGGAGACGATCGACTATGGCCCTTGCGCGTTCATGGATCACTACGACCCGACGGCGGTGTACAGCGCAATCGATCGGTTCGGCCGCTACGCCTAT
>JACCZQ010000111.1 GCA_013695905.1 Chthoniobacterales bacterium | reverse complement strand
TCACCATCTCGAGGGCTTGGCGATCCGGCAGCCGTTCCAAAAACTGCAGCACCAATACCCCCACCAGCACCACCGGCTCGATCCCGGGCCGGCCGTTGTCAGAGCAATAACACTTTTCCAAGGCCGCACGCGTCCCGGCCAGGACCGGCCACACTTTGCGGGCAAAAAGCCGGTAACGATCATCCTCCGGGAACAGATCACCGGCCAGGGCCGGAATACTGCCAAAGAGGGTAGGTTGCGAATCCATGGCCGGTAAGCTCATGGAATTCGATCTTATCCTCTCATTTGCCTAACAAGACCAATCTTTTCTTGCCTGAAACCAGCGCAGGGTTTTTCAGCAGAATCAATGTTTAACATTTCGCTTATGTGGCAGGTTACGAATCAGTTCAATTGGGAGCTAGCATTCTGTAGCGACGCCGCTCTGTCGTCGGAAGGTGCGTTGCCTGAAATCCATCCGCGGAACGGCGACAGAGTGCGGTCGCTACCACCTCACGCCAGCACCTTCGTGTAAAGCTCCAGCGTCTCCTGCGCGATCGCGCTCCAGCTGAACTTCTCCTCCGCCCGCTTCCGCCCGGCGCGGCCAAATCGCTCCCGCAGCTCCGGGTTCGCCATCAGCTCATTGATCCGCGCCGCCAGGTCCCGCGCGAACTGCTCCGGCTCCTCCGGCTCGAACGGGCTCTCCGTCATCTGATCAAGTGGCACGAGAAATCCCGTCTCGTCGTGCACCACCACCTCCTTAATCCCCCCACGGCACTCGCCACCACCGCCGTTTCGCAGGCCATCGCCTCGAGATTGATGATCCCAAACGGCTCATAAATCGAAAAGTTCGGAGTAAAAAGGACATGGCCTGCGCGCTGGTCGGGGCCATCTGCGCGATCGTCTTCTTGAGCCGCTGGCACGATCGGCAGCTGGCCGCGGCGAAACACTGAACGCATTTTTTCGCGTTCGATCGCGACTTGCGTGTGATTTTTTCGGAGGTGTCGCGAATCACTCTGGTAACGAGATGTTTTTTTCCGCCTTCCGATGCACGCTGCCGCCCCTCTCCTGAATTCCGCGCCCGACCTTAAGCAGTCGTTTGTCGACCGGCTCAACCAGCACGCCGGCATTCTCCGGAAAGTCGCGTCCGGCTACAGCAACACGCCGGCCGATCGGCATGACCTCGAGCAGGAAATCATGCTGCAACTTTGGAAGGCCTATCCGCGCTATTCGCCGGAGCGACCGTTTTCGACCTGGATGTATCAGATCGCACTCAACGTCGGGATTTCCTTTCTGCGCCGCAATACGCGGCCCATTCGCCAGACC
The DNA here is from genome assembly GCA_013695905.1 of Chthoniobacterales bacterium. Classification (GTDB taxonomy): domain Bacteria; phylum Verrucomicrobiota; class Verrucomicrobiia; order Chthoniobacterales; family UBA10450; genus JACCTI01. The sequence continues at coordinate 1,165 of JACCZQ010000111.1, read as the reverse complement.
ATTCCATTGCACGAAATGGAAACGGAATTAGAAACCCAGGCGGAAGCGACTCCCGCAATGGACGAACGCGTCGCCCTCCTGCAGCGAGTGATCGCGTCGCTTGACCCGCTCAATCGCGCGCTTCTCCTCCTTTTCCTCGACGATCTCAGCTACCGCGAGATCGCCGCCATTCTTTCCATCACCGAGACAAATGTGGCGACCAAGCTCAGCCGTCTCAAACAGCGTCTCCGCGAAGAGATGCTGAAACTTAACCGACAAAACTCATGACTGAACTCGACGATCTCAAATCCGCCTGGCAAACGCTCAACCGCACCGTGGAACGGCAGAACGCACTCGCCTTCCACCAAATCCGCGAAAATAAACTCAGTCGTTTCCGCTCCGGTTTTCGGCCGCTCGTCTTTGGGCAGATTTGCCAGATCATCGCCGGCGCGCTCCTCGCGCTCTGGGGCGGGAGCTTCTGGGTCGATCACCTCGGCGTGGCGCACCTTATGATCTACGGAATCTCAATGCACGCCTACGGCCTGATGATGATCCTCTTCGCCGCGCGCGATTTGTTCTTGATCAAGCGCATGGATTACGCCGCGCCGGTGCTCACGCTGCAAAAGCAAATCGCGGAACTGCGCCGTTGGCATGTGCGGGCGGGCCTCTGGTTCGGCATCGCGGGCTGCTTCATTTGGATTCCGCTTCTGCTCATGATCTTTTACGCGCTCGGCGCCGATGTCTGGGCGAGGAATCCGGAGGTGGTCGGCTGGTTTGCCGTCAGCGGGCTCGCCTCCCTCGGCGTTCTGCTGGCGATCATCTTCTGGTCGCGGCGCAACGGGCGGGAGAAAATGGCGAGGAATCTCGAGAACAGCTCCGCCGGTCGCAGCGTAAACCGCGCCCAGGCGCTGCTCGACGAGATCGAACGCTTCGAGCGCGAATAGCGACCTTCACTCGGCCGAAAACTAGCCCGGAAGCAGACGAAAAGGCCAGGTGATCGGGCTTGCTGTTTCCGCTGGGAAAGCACTCATCGGATCTGGCGGTCGCTCCGTAAGACCGGGTTCAGTTGCAGGTAGACCGCGCCTTCGCTGCCGTTGGCAGCACCCACACCCAGATAGAGCGGGCCGATGATGGTGTCGGCGCCGAGGAAAATGCTGCCGCCGTATTTCAGATTCCGCGCATCGAC
>JACCZQ010000106.1 GCA_013695905.1 Chthoniobacterales bacterium | reverse complement strand
GATGTAGGCCGCGTCTCCTGACGCGGCGGGCAGGGGGCGGAGCGTGATCCCGATCCGAAGCGCACCGCATGCCGGGTCTGGGAGACCCGGCCTACACGCAGCGCACGCACAGATGCGAGCGAGCGTGGCCAGCTGGGATCGCAACCGATCCTGCTCCTAATCCCTCCACCACAACGCCTGCCCGGGAGGATCAGGATCAAGAGCAGGAGCAGGAGGGGGAAAGAAAAGCCGCCTGGCAGGAAGTCCCTGAGCTCCTACACACAGGAAGAATCCCACCAGGCGGATCGTAGCACTAACCCTTGGTATTGCCCTTCCATCGGGATTCGTGATCGCTCACCCTTCGCCGATGGATGCTCTGTCTTTCACGTAATAATCGGATCAGGAGAGACCAACGGGCGTGTCGAGCAGGAGGAATTTGGTAGCTGCGCGACGGCTCGGGAGCGAGCAGTCGTTAATCGGCCGCCGGCTGCGGCGCCTGCGTGGCCAACAGCCGGGCCGCCTCGGCGCGATGCTGTATCGCCGGCTCCGACTGGCCCAGCCGCCCGTAGATCATCGAGAGATAGCGATGCGCCAGCACAAACCCGGGGCGCATCCGCAGCGAAATTTCAAATGCCTGCACCGCCCGCTCATACCAGCCGAGCCGCGACATCAGCGCACCGAGTTGAAAATGCGCTTCCGGAAATTCATGCCGCAATCCCACCGCCAAAAGCGCGTGGTCCAGCCCCTCCTCCACCAGATCCTGTCGGGGCAACGCGACGCTGAGGCCGTAATGCGCCTCCGCCGAATCAGGATCAATCTCCAGCGTGCGGCGAAATGCCCGCTCCGCGTCTTGCCAGCGCCGCTGCCGCAGATACAGCCGTCCCAGGTACGTCTGCGTCACCGGATCGCCCGGCGCCAGCTGCTCCGCCTCTTCGAAAGCAGCCGAGCACGCCTCCAGGTCGCCGCGTTCCCACATGATGATGCCGCGGAGCACCGCCGTCTGCGGTGTGTGCCGCCCCAGCCGCTCGAGAGCGTCAAGTGCCGGCTGCGCGTCCTCCACCATCCGGGCGGCGAGACAAGCCTGCGCCAGCGCGAGCCAGTAGCGGGGTTCATCCGGATTCTTCGCCGCGATTTCCTGCAGGATTCTCTTCGCATCAGCGGCGCGACCGCCCTCCAGCAGCGAGCCAGCGAGATTAAATTGCGCCTCGGTCTCCGCGATCGCGATGGAACGCAGCACATCCTCGCCCGGCGGTGCCACATACCCGAGCGCGATCAACTGCTGGAGCGCCGCCTGAGCCGCGGCGGGATTCTCCTCCTCCTGGCCGGGAGGTAAACGGCCGGCATTCCCCGCCTGCTCCTCCCACGACGGAATGCGGACGATCTCCGGCGTCTGCTCGAAGGCGTGCGCCAGCACCTTCCCCTCCATGTCGTCGCCGATCGGCAATCCCAGCAGCGTCAGCACCGTCGGCGCAATGTCGAGCAGAGTGGCACCGTCCACGCGTTCGTCTCGGCGGATTCCCGGCCCGTGCAGGACGATGATGCCCTGCGGCCGATGCCACTGCGCCGGGTCCACCCGCTGACGCGGGCGCTGCACGCCACTTTGGAAACCGTGATCGGAGACAATCATCACGTACGTCTCCGGTCCGGCGAGCTCCACCAGCCGCGCAAGCATCAAATCGTGGAACCGGTAAATGCCGGTCATCACCTCGCTGTAGAAGGCGAAATCCTCCTCCGGCACGTCGGGCAGCCGCGGCGGGTGGTACGGCATAAAGCCATGTCCCACCTGGTCGATGCACTCGTAGTAGACGGCGCCGAAATCCCAATCTTCCTGCTCCAGCAATTCCGTCGCCGCCCCGTGGATGCTGATCACCTCCGCCAGCCGAAGAGCCAGAAACGTGAGCCGCTGCTGCACCAGCGGGTGGGCCTGGTCGAGCTCGCTCGCCCGCGGAATGAGCTGCTGCAGCATTGGGCCCTCCACTTCACCCGGGTGCAGGCGCAGCTCGGCGAGCTGCTCCGCCAGGTCCGGTGGCGCGACGGCGCCTTCGGTGACGGGCCAGTTCTCCGGCGTCGCCTCCGCCGGCGGCACTGCGAATAAATTCGAAAACATCGCGCCGCTGATCGGCTCCGCCGGGTGACTCGCCTGCCACGCGCCGACGACACTGCGAAGCCCCGCCTGCGTCGCAATATTCCAGAGCGCCTTGCAGGTGCGGGTGCGCGTGCCCACCGGCCGGATTCCGGAGCGGTCGGGCAGCGCTTCCACAAAGCCGTGGATGCCGTGCCCGTCGGCGCGTTTCCCCGTGGCGATGCTCGCCCACAGCATCGGCGACAGCATTGGCGAGAGAGACGCGAGATTACCGATCACGCCGCCATCCACCAGACGCTGCAGGTTTGGCATCAACCCGCCATCGAGGAGCGGGTTGATGACCTGCCAATCAGCCGCGTCCCAGCCGATGAGAAGCACGCGCCGTCCACCGGCGGAAGGGGAAGGCATGTCGCGCGCCGGTGCGTCAGCGGGCTTCGTCTTCCTTCACCCGAAAGTAGGTGCGGGTGCCGCCGTCGCCAGCTTGGATGGAGTACGAGCTTTCATCGATGCGCAGGAGCCGGTCTCGCTCTCGAGCGCCGGTCTGGATCTGGTCCATTGAATCTTTCAAGTAGGTATAAACCAGCATCCCCTCTTCCACCGCCCAGGTGCCTTCGAATTTCCGCGCCAGCTCGCCATCGCGCCAAAGCTCGCTCGTGTAGGACTGATCCGCGCGGAAAACGTAGCGTGCTTCCACCTTTGCCTCCTCGTCGACGTAACGCCATTCACCGACGAGTTTCGTTTGGTCGAAGGCCGGCGCGGTCTCCGGTTCCGTGGCGTGGACAGTCGCGGCGAGGGAAAACCAGAGGAGGCAGAGAAGGAGACGCTTCATAGGAATAAGAAAGGGTGTGAAGAGAGCTGAGTGCAAGCAAAAGCCCGTGCGAAGAATCTTCGCACGGGCTTTTCTGAAGCAATCGAAAACGTCAGCCGAGCCTTAGGCGGCTTTGCGTTTGCGCCAGGCGCGCAGGCCGATCGCGCCGACCGCCATCACGCCGAGCAGCGCGGTGGTGGTGGGCTCTGGAATAGCGCCAACAGCGATCGGAGCACCGGTGTTGTCGTAGGCGTAGCCGACGACCGCGCGGGCCGGATCGGTCAAAGTCGCGCCCAGGAAGATCTGTGCCCAGCCGTATTGGACCTGACCCGCCGCCTCATTCTGGAAGCGGAAGCCGATATAATTGTTGCTGCTGTTAAAGTTTGGCGAATTGGAAAACAAACCACTGCTAAACGGCCCCGCCGCGCTGACCAGGGTCCCGACCGCAAGATTGAAGTTTCCAG
>JACCZQ010000086.1 GCA_013695905.1 Chthoniobacterales bacterium | reverse complement strand
GGTCTCGACGATGGCGGATTCTTCGTCACGCTCCGGTGCGATTGTGGTCGCTTCCACGGCGGCCTGGTTCTCTCGCCAGTTGTCGTTGAAAACGGTGGAGCCATCGGGTTTGTGGAGCTCGAGAGTGGGATCAGCGAGTGCTCCGGCGACGCCGCGCTCGGTGAGCGAGGGACCGAGGGCGCGGATGATGACCTTCTTCGGTGCGGAGCCGGTGATGATGAAGCCGCCGATGAGAACATCGTCGCCGTTGGCAACCGGTAGTCTGGTCGAGATGTTGAGCGCCTGAGTCGCCGGGCCATTGGTCAGGAACAGCTCCGAGCTGGCGAGTTCCCGGCCCCCGCTGCCGTCGCCGCCGGCGATGAGCACACTGCCGCTCGGGAGCACGGTGGCGGTATGGGTGGTCCGCGCAGTTCGCAGGCTCCCCGTCGCGCTCCAGTTGCCGCTCGCCGGATCGTATAACTGCGCCGTCGAAATCGGCGCGCCGCTGCTGTTCAGCCCGCCGGTGACGAGCACCCTTCCGTCAGGCAACAGCGTGGACGTGTGCAGATTGCGCGCTACGGAGAGGCTGCCGGGTCTCGTCCATTGGCCGGTGGCGGGGTCGTAGAGATCGGTGGTGGCGAGCGGCCGGCCGCTGCCGTAATCGTACCCGCCAGTGACGAGAACCTTGCCATTGGCGAGCAAGGTAGCGGAGTGCGTGGCGCGCGGCGCGGCCATGCTGCCCGCGGAAGACCAGGTGCCGTTCGCCGGGTCATACAGATCCGCCTGCGCGATGCTGTTGATGCGGCGCCCGCCGGTGACGAGCACCTGGCCGTTCTGCAGCAGCGTGGCGGTGTACGCATCGCGTCCAGTGCTCATGCTGCCGGTGGCCGACCAGGTGCCGGTGGCGGGGTCATAAAGCTCGGCGCTGGCCAGGTAATTACCCCCAGCCACGAGCACCTTGCCGTTCTGCAACAGAGTCGCCGTGTGATATTCCCGGGCCGCGCTCATGCTGCCGGTGAGCGACCAGTTGCCGGTGGCAGGATCATAGAGCTCAGCCGTTCTCTGGCTGCCGCCGCTGTTCGCCACGCCGCCGGTGATGAGGACGCGGCCATCGGTCAGCAACGTGGCCGTATGGAAGGCACGAGGGATAACGAGGCTGCCGGTATAACTCCAGGTGCCACTCGCCGGATCGTAGAGTTCGGCACTTCCGATCTCGCCGGCAACGCCACCGCCGGCGACCAGCACCTTGCCATTGCGGAGCAGGGTCGCGGTCTGCCAGAGCCGCGCCTTATTCAGGCTGCCGGTGGCGCTGAAGGTGAACGGCGTCGCGTGGGCTGCGGGCGCGGCGAGCAGCGCGAGCAGGATGGCTGCGAGCAGGCGAACGGTGCGGGTGGAGATCACGTGATGAGGCATGGCAGGAGGGAAATTGAAGAAGTGGAGTCGCCTCACCGGCAGACGAGGAGGCGCGCCCGTTTTTCATGCAGCGGGCGTGAATTATCGAGCTTTTTTCGTGCCCGCGGGAAAAAATTTCCGTGGTCCCACGCGTCCCACAACGGGACACGCTCCATCCCCGGAAGCAGCGCCGGAGCTATCCTGCACGCCTCCGCCGCGCGAAGCCGCTCAGTGGTTGCTCAACCGCCCGATGGTGCTCTCGATCGCGCGCTTGAGCTTGCCGGCTGCGCCGTCGATCGCGTCCTCGATCGTGCCAGCGTGGTGCGTCACCGCGACCGGGCGGCGGCCTTCAAGCCGAGCCTCTATCGCGCAACGTTTGTCATTCTGGCCGCCCTTGTGGCTGTTCTCGTCGGCGAGATGAACCTCGACGCGGGTGATCTGTCCCGCGAAGTGCTCGAGCGCGCTCTGCACAGTTGCCTCGGCTTCCTCTGCCAGCGCCTCGCGGCCTTCGATGTGATTGTCGGTGTTGATCTGAATTATCATAGTTTTCGATCCTCTGATTAGAAGCGGCACGTCGCGGCCACGCCGGTCTCCGTGGGCATCTGTTCCGCCGGGATAACCGCGACCTTCCCGCCTTTGCTCCGCACGATTTCTCCCAAATCGTCGAGCAGATCGTCCGCCTCCGGATGATCGAGTTCGCCCAGCTCCACCTGCCCGTTCGCGGGATCGAGGCGACCGGCGATCTGCCGCCCCGCTTCCACCAGCAACGTGCCGACGCGACCGCTGGCCGCGGCTTCGGCGACGCGATGGAGATCGTCGAGGCCCATCTGTGCTGAATTCGCGACGGCGAATTCATCGGCCAACGCCGCTAACCGGCTCCGATAATGCGGTTCCATGATCTGCCAGGCGCGCTCCCGCAGTTGGTCGAGAGAAAGAGCGGCCGGATCGATCTTGATCCCGTCGCGCAGCAGAAGCGCATTGTGGCTGACCTGATGAAAGGTGCCGTGATGTTCCGGCAGGGCCGCGAGCATGAGAGGCAATCCCGTTGGGCGCGAGTGTTTGTCAGCAATCGCGCGATCGATGGCGCGGAAGAACCGCTCCGTATCGATGTCCATTTCATCTTTTCTTCCGCCGTGCGAATGGTGCATGGCACTGCTGCCGCTGCCGGTCCCGCCGTACGAGGCGACGGTCTGGTGCGGCTCCGTCAGTTCTTCGCCGAGCGCTTCTTTGATGGTGCGCGGAACTCCAGGAGCGGGGTCAATTTCATCCAGCGCATCGCGATTGCCCTCGTAGAGCCGAATGCGATCGAGGCTTAACGCCAGCAACTGGTAGCGATCGGTGGACTGCAGGAAACGCCAGAGCGGTTTGGTATGGAAGCTGTTCGCCACAATGGCCATCTCGGCGACCGGGCGCTGGAGACCAAAGACGCGGAACAGCCCGGGCGCGGCGAAAACCGCCAGCCCGTCGAGGGTGTGCTTCCAAAAGTCGCGGTCATCGGCGAGCGTCCCGAATTGTTCCAGCAGCGCGACGACTTCGGGCTCGGCGTGCTTTTGCAGGAGCGATTGCTGCAGCTGCTTCACGAGATTCCGGAAGCGGATCGGGTCCTGCTGGTTCTCAGGATGGTGGCGGTGCGTTGGCTGGTAAAGGGAGAGACAGGGCGGCTGGGCGGCGGCGAGCGTGGAGGTGAGGAGTTCATCGCTGAGAAGATTCATAGCCAGGTGCATCTCTTTCCCTCGCATGAGGGTCCACGCACCTCAATGGAGCGGCGAGCGATTTGTGAGGCAGGAGTGTTTCTGTTCTGCCGCTGCACGACCCCGCCGCAGCCGGTTTTGCACCTTTGCCTCCGCGCGGTTTCCTGATCAACTTCGCGGCGGGATGCTCGCGAAGATCTATTCGGCCGCGGTTTATGGCATCGACGCCTACGAGGTGGAGATCGAGGTGAATGCCGGCCGCGGTGATCCGAAGATCATCATCGTCGGTTTGCCGGATACCGCGGTGAAGGAGAGCCAGGACCGCGTCACGACCGCGATCCAGAACAGCGGCTACTACTGGCCGCGCGGGCGGACGACGATCAATCTCGCTCCGGCCGACATCAAAAAGGAAGGGCCGAGCTTCGACCTCCCGATTGCATTAGGCATGGTGATCGCCGCGGAGGAGTTCGAGGATCCCATGCTGGAGCAATACAGCTTCCTCGGGGAGCTGGCGCTCAGCGGCGCGGTGCGATCAGTGCGCGGCGTGCTGCCGGCCGCGATCGAAGCGCGGCGCCGGGGCAAGAAGGCGCTCTTCGTGCCGGAGGCGAATGCGCGCGAAGCCGCGATGGTCGAAGGCATCGACATCTACGGCGTGCAGAATCTGCGGCAGACCTTCGGGTTTATCCGCGGGGAAACGCAGCTGCAGCCGACGCGTGGCGATCTCTCGGAATTCTTCGCCAGCCACCAGAGCTTCGAAGTCGATTTCGCGGACGTGAAGGGACAGGGGCACGTGAAACGCGCCATCGAAGTCGCAGTCGCTGGCGGGCACAACCTGCTCATGATTGGCCCTCCGGGATCAGGCAAGTCGATGCTCTCGAAACGGATGGCAACGATCATCCCGCCGATGTCGCTGGAGGAGGCGATCGAGAGCACGAAGATCCACAGCATTGCCGGAATGTTGAATGGCGACCGGGCGTTTGTGGCGACGCGGCCGTTTCGTTCCCCGCACCACACCATCTCCGACGTGGGGCTGCTCGGCGGCTCCGCCACGCCGACGCCGGGCGAGGTGAGTCTCGCGCATCACGGGGTGTTGTTTCTCGATGAGCTGCCGGAATTCAAACGCTCCACGCTCGAGGTGATGCGCCAGCCGCTCGAGGACGGCAAAGTCACCATCTCGCGGGCTGCGGGCAGCCTCACCTTCCCGTCCGAGTTCATGCTCGTGGCGGCGATGAATCCCTGCCCGTGCGGCTACTTCGGCGATTTGAAACGCGAATGCCGCTGCAGCCCGGTGCAGGTGCAGCGTTATCGCCAGCGCATCTCGGGGCCGCTGCTCGATCGCATTGATCTGCACATCGAGGTGCCGGCGGTGGAATACCGCGACATCTCCAGCACGCGGACGGAGGAAAACTCCGCCGCCATTCGCGAACGCATCATCGCCGCCCGCGAGCGTCAGCAGGTGCGGTTCACGTCGGACGCGAAGACGAATTGCAACGCGCGCATGCAGCCGCGCCACATGAAGCAGTATTGCTCGTTAGGCGACGATTCGCAGGAGCTGATCCGCATCGCGATGACGGAGCTGCATCTCAGTGCGCGTGCCTACGATCGCATCCTGAAGGTCTCCCGCACGATCGCGGACCTGGCATCAGCCGAGCAGATCACCCCGGAGCACGTGAGCGAAGCGATCCAGTACCGCACGTTCGATCGGACGCTGTGGGTGTGAAGCTGCACAGATGCGCGGACTGATCCCTTCCCGCGCGTGCGCTAACGCTGCTCTGCTCCGGGGAGCGCGGGCGCCTCGCCCGCTGTGTCGTGCGCCCTCGCGCGACACACAGGCACGTAGAGAACGCGTGGAATTGTTCCCGGTCTTTCGCGCGCAGAAGTTTTCGGCGAGGCGCCAAAAACAGCGGGCGAGGCGCCCGCGCTCCCCAGAACTCCGGCTACCGCGCCTAACGAGTCCGACCCGATG
>JACCZQ010000067.1 GCA_013695905.1 Chthoniobacterales bacterium | reverse complement strand
CCGCTGCCTTGCACTGCCGCGATCGTGTTCAGGCGATCGTTGAAGGTGTGCGTGCTGACGATCTCTGGATAAAATTCGGGCGAAGTGTCGATGTTGTGGTTGTAAGCGGTGACGCCGGCTTCGCGGAGCTTCCGCGCCTCGATGGGGCCGATCTGCCCGAGGGTGACGCAGACTTCCATGCCGAGCTGACCGACTTCGCGCACGGTGTGCAGCACCTGATCGAACTTCGGGGTGCCGTCGCGCACGCCGCGCCAGGCGGCGCCCATGCAGAAGCGGGTGGCGCCCTGCGCGCGGGCGCGTTGCGCGGCGGAGAGGATATCGTCGAGCGGGAGGAGATCTTCGCGTTCGAGGCCGGTGGAGTAATGGGCGCTCTGCGCGCAATAACTGCAATCCTCGCTGCACCCGCCGGTCTTGATGCTGAGGAGACTGCAGCGCTGCACCTGCTCACCGCGCCAATGCTGCAGGTGCACGGCGCGGCTCTGGGAGATGAGGTCGAAGAGCGGCTGGTGGTAGAGGGAGTGGAGATCGGTGAACTGCATGCAGGAGTTAACATCCAAATTCCAACCTCCAACATCCAGAGAAATCCCAAATCTCAAGCACCAATGGTCGGCCCTCAGCGCGCCGCTGCTCTTGAGATTGGATGTTCTCTGGTGCTTGGAGCTTGGGATTTGGGATTTTTTGAATTCGGTCGAGGGCGACTCCGGCAGCCTCAGCGCGGTTCCGAATTCAATTCACCCACTTGCCGTTCGGCGACGACAGCACCGGCAGCTCGTGGGTCATGTATTGCGTCTTCCCGACGGCACCCCACATGCGATTCCCGACCGCGGCATGCCACTTCTTCGACATGCTTTCGCCGGTATGGCAGCCCCAGCTGCGGATGTTTGCATTGCGGGTGAAGTTGCTTCTCCGGATTTTGGTCAGCTCGCTCTCGTGCAGCCACGATTTCGAGGCGCTGTCGAGACCGTTGCTGTAGTCGAACATGAAGCAGGCCTTGTTCGAATGGCCGAAAAATTCGAAGAAGGCGATCTTCACCCGGTCGCGCGGCTGGCCGTTGTTCAGGTAATCGATGACCTCGCTGCCCTTATCGAAGTAGACGAGGTTCAGGTTAAATTTGTCGCGGACGGAATCGATGAAGCCGATGAGGTCCTTCTTCTCCTGCGCGGCGCGCTCGACATAGCCGCGCTTATAGACGAGCCACGTGATCTTCGCGTCGGGGCCATGGCGTTCGCGCAGCTGCTCGGTGCGAATACGCCCGGCGCGGACGAAATTCGCCCACCAAAAATCATGCGCATTCGAGCCTTTATATTTTTCCCAGCGCATCAGGGAGGGGCCACCCACCAGGATGACGTATTCGGGTGTGGTCTGCGATTGCGCGCGGGCAGGCGCCACGGCCGCGCAGAGCACCACGAGGGCGATGAGGAGGAAAGAGAAACGTTTCACGGCCATAACAGGAGCACTATTTATGCGCGGCGGGGATTTTCGCAAAGAGAATCGCGGAGCAGTGTAGCGCGAGTTTTTAACTTGCGGGACGGGCCGGCTCCAACACCGGGCGAGACGCCCGGTGGCCCCACCGGCAGGATGCCTGTGCTACGGCTCTGCGCCGCGCTCGCCGCGGACGAGATCCTCATACGTCTGCCGCTCCCGCACGAGCGTCGCACGTTCGCCGCGCACCAGCACCTCCGCGGGCAGCGGCCGCGAGTTGTAATTCGAGGCCATGACAAAGCCGTACGCTCCCGCGCTCATGATCGCCGCCAATTCCCCCTCGGACAGCGTCGGCAGTTCCCGATCCTGGGCGAAGAAGTCGCCGCTCTCGCACACCGGCCCTACCACATCGACGGTCTCGCCCGCCGCGCCGTCGGCTGGTTGCCGCACCGGCACGATCTCGTGGTAGCTCTGATACAGCGCCGGGCGGATCAAATCGTTCATGCCCGCATCCACGATAAGGAACTTCTTCTGCCCCGTCTCCTTGATGTAACGGACGCGCGTCAGCAACACGCCCGCGTTTCCCACCAGCAGCCGCCCCGGCTCCAGCAACACCCGCACGCCTAGCACGCGCAGCGGCGGCAGAATCGCCTCCGCATATGCACCGATCGTAAGCGGCTTATGTTCTCTCGCGTTCCCGCCGCCACTCCACCAATCACCGCTCCCGCTCGCGAACCAGGCCTCATACGTGATCCCCATCCCGCCGCCGATGCTCAGGAATTCAATGCCGTAGCGGGCGCGCAGATCGCGCACCACGGGGGCCAGTTTCCCTATCGCCTCAGCGAACGGCTGCGCCTCGGTGATCTGCGACCCGATGTGCATCTGCACCCCGCGAATCCGGATGTGCGACAGGCCCGCCGCGCTTTCATAGACGGCGGCGATCCGCTCCAGCGCGATGCCGAATTTGTTCTCGCTGCGGCCGGTGGAGACATATTTGTGCGACCCCGCCTCGACGTCCGGATTGACCCGCAAGGCGATCGGCGCCTGTGCATCGCGCGCGGCGGCGATGCGATTGATGTAGGCCAGCTCCGCCTCGCTTTCGACGTTGAACGAGAAGACGCCTTGCTCCAGCGCATACTCGATTTCCTCCCGCGATTTCCCCACGCCGGCAAACGTGCACAGGCGCGGATCGCCACCGGCCGCGATGACGCGGTAGAGTTCGCCGCCGCTCACGATGTCGAACCCCGCGCCTTCCCGCGCCAGCAGCTGCAGGATGGCGCGATTCGAGTTTGCCTTCACCGCGTAGCAAATCAAATGATCGATCTCGCTGAGCGCGGAAGCGAGTCGGCGGTAATGCCCCAGCACCGTGCCGGCGCTATAAACATAGAGCGGCGTGCCGTGCTCCTGCGCGACCTGCTCGAGATCGACCTCTTCGCAATGCAGCCGCCCCTCCTGGTAGTGAAACCCGTGCACTTTCGGCGCGTTCAGAGTTTTGCTGCAATCGCGGAGGCGATCGGCACCAGCCCCGCCTCGTCTGCGGCATCGAACCGGTCAAACTCCGGGCTGTCGAGGTCGAGCACCCCGGCGAGGCTGCCATCGCCGCGGAGCAAGGGCAGCGCGATCTCCGAATTCGAGGCGCTATCGCAGGCGATGTGTCCATCGAACTCATGCACATTCGGCACGCGCAGAACTGCCCGATCGCGTGCTGCCGTGCCGCACACGCCGCGCCCCAGTGGGATGCGCACACAAGCCGGTGCACCCTGAAACGGCCCGAGCACCAGCTGCTCATCCTTCAGAAGGTAAAAGCCGGCCCAATTCAATCGCGGCACCTGGTGGAAGAGCAACGCTGCGCAGTTCGCCATGTTCGCCACCGCGTCCGGCTCATCCGCGATGAGCGCCCGCAATTGCGCGAGCAGCTGCGGGTATAGCTCCGCCTTGGTGAGATCCTCTGTTTCTGTTGCCGTCCACATCTTTCAGAAGCTCCTCGTGCCGCCCGACGAGGCAAGGATCAAAATTAAACCACGCGGTGGAGCAGCATTCATTTCCGTCACCCTTTCCACGGGTTTGATGCTTTTACCTCGGCCGATGACCCGGTTCCGCTGCGCTGCACGGGCTTTACTCCGTCACACCCTCCGGGTGTTCAGCCTTCCCGTTGGTCGCACCGCCCCCGTTATCTCCGCGGCTGCTTGGGGAGTAACGGATTCTCCCACCGCAACCGGGGAAACCGCGCGAAATCGCCATCCGCAGAGCAAAGCGTCAGATTGTACTCAATGGCCAGTGCGGCCAGGTGCGCGTCCGCCACCAGCTCGGGCCGGGAAATAAACGGCAGCAAAGAAGCGAAAATCTCCGCATGACTCTCCTGCGGCCCGGGGATCCACACGCCAGGCCGGCTGAGCCACTCCTGAACCTGCTGCCAAAGATCGGGCAGCGACGATGGTGCCGGGACCGCCCGCGGGCTGGACAACACCCGGAGAAAAGCCATCAGGCTGGGCCATGGAAAACCTACCGGCGCGGCCTTGCTCAGCGTCTCATCCAGCCACGCACGAGCGACTTCATGCTGCGGCATCCGCGCTGAATGGGCGTAGATCAGCAGGTTCGCGTCCAGCAGGATCACTTCATTCTCTCCTCTTCGATGATGGCCAAAATCCCGTGCACATCGTCAAAGTTCGGTAGAAGTGGCCGCCCGTGATCCACACTTCGCGTGCGAAACGGCTGCGTCGGCGCGGGTCTGGCGCCTGCTTGTAAGCCGCGCCGGAGGACGTTATTGACTGCTTCCTTGAAGCTCAATCTCTCCGCCTTCCGGAGCCGCTCCAAGCCGGCCGCAACATCGGGATCTATGGTCAGCGTCGTCCGCATACATCAAGCATCATGTAATTGATGTTGTGATGTCAACTATCCCGTCGAGCATCAAAACGTCTCGCAACCAACGCGCGTGTGCAGCGAGCTCAGAAGTGTGAGCCGGCTTTGGACGCAGGGGAAGCTCGCCGCCGGCCGGGAATGTTTTAACTCCTCAACGCGCTCAGGTCTGCGCCATGGTTGATGTGGTAGGGCTGCCCCTCCAGCACCAGCGCGGGCACTGACCTGACTCCGGCGCCTTCCGCTTCGGCGAGACGGGAGCGGTCGTTGCCGAGGTGAACGATCTCGACATCGTAGCGGTTGGGATCGAGCGCGGCGGCGATGTTCTGTTCGGCAGCGACGCAGACCGGGCATCCGGCATGATAAAAGGTGGCTTTTGCTTTCATGCGGCCCATCGTGCACGTGCCGCGAGCACGGCGAAAGAGGGCACAAAGCGGTGGGTGCTTACCATTTTGTTCCCGTCTCGTCAGCCGCCGGGAGCGGCGTTATGCTGCGGCTCGGTGAAGAAACGGCCGCCACCATATCTCTCGTTAGGCGAGCGCGCCTCCTACCGGCGCCTGGAAGATGTGGTCGGCTGCA
>JACCZQ010000066.1 GCA_013695905.1 Chthoniobacterales bacterium | reverse complement strand
CCACTGGCGCGCGGTTATCAGCCACGCCACGTAACACGGCCGGGCCGATCGCCATCGGCACCGCCTTGCTCATCGGCGGCGGGATGTTTTTCCTCCTGCTCCTGCGTCGGCGCTGACTTCCTCTTCGACGCCGTGCACGATGTAGGTGCCGGCCTGCTTATCCGCCTCCAACCGCAGCAGCTGGCGTTTCTCGGCTTCGATCAGCACGTCGTTGAAGGCACGGAATCCGTGCGCCCGCTCGTTGAAGCCGGGATTGCGGCGCTTGATCGTTTGTTTGATGAGTGAGCCGCGGATCTCGTAATCCTCACCGCGTTCCGCGCGGAGCGCATCGAGAGTCTGGCTCACCAGATCCAGCGCCCGCTCCGGGGAGAGTCCACTACTCGCCGCCGTCTCCTCTTCGGCTTCGGGCGGAGGCGTGGATGGCGCAGAGCTCTCCTTCCGTGAGCGCGTCGCCGGGGCGCGGCGTCTCCGCGGCGGCTCCACCCGCACGAGATCGTCGTAGTAAAGAAACTCGTCGCAATTGCTGATGAACAAATCCGAGGTGGATTTCTTCACCCCCATCCCCACCACCGTCTTGTCGTTCTCGCGCAGCTTGCTCACGAGCGGCGAAAAATCCGAGTCGCCGCTGATGATGACGAATGTATCAACGTGGCTCTTCGTGTAGCAAAGGTCGAGCGCGTCCACGACCATGCGAATATCGGCGGAATTCTTGCCCGATTGCCGCACGTGCGGGATCTCGATCAACTCGAAGGCCGCCTCATGCAGACTGCGCTTGAAGTCTCGATAGCGCTCGAAGTCGCAGTAGGCTTTCTTCACCACGATGTGGCCCTTCAGCAGGAGCCGCTCGAGCACCTTCCCAATGTCGAAAGCGGGAAACTGCGCTTCCCGCGCGCCGATCGCGATGTTTTCGAGATCGAGGTAAACAGCCATCGTTGCGTCGGAATCGGGCGCGTTCATGCGGCCTGCAATGTAGCGGCCGCCGGTGCGGACGCATAGCTCTTCGTGCAATTGAGTTGCCCGCTACTTCGGGCTTGAGGTGATCACGACCGGCGCTGCATCTCACCGCATGACTCACGATTCTGCACCTCGATCTCCCGGCCTCGCGCGCCGCGCTGCGCTGCGGGCATTTGCGCTCACCGCGGGCGCGGCTGCTCTCCCGGGCGCGTTCGGGTTCCTCCATTCCGCACACACGGAGGAGGTCCCTCCGCTCCCGCGCAGAGCCTGGTGCCGCTCCGGCGCGGTTACCGCGCTTTCCGCTCGTTCACGGCGACGATCTGCAGGTCGTCGCCGGTCACTTCCACCACGATGGTCTTGAGGATCTTGCCGCGAGAACGCTCCGCCGCGCTGCGGAGTTCATACCGCAGCGGGAAAGTGACCCGGAGAAGACTGTTCGACTGCGGCTCCACCTCCACTTCGCCCGCCAGCCAGAAGCGGCGCTGCGGCCAACGCTGACTGTAGCGCACCAGATCCCGGCGGATCTGCTCCCGCGGGATCGTGCCGCGGTCGTAATACTTCACCCGATCGGCGAAGAACTCGAGCTCCGACCCGACCCGCTGATCGAGTCCGGCCAGGACAAATGCACCGACGTAGTCCCGCAGCCGCTCCTGGCTCAGCCGAATGGTGCCGGGGCCGCCGGCTGGCTCGACCGCGGCTCGCCTGGGCGCGGGGCTTCGGCGGTTCATCTGCCTAAGGAAACGCTCGTCCGGCTTACGCATTTGCCGCCAGGTCTCGGACTCGGAGGCCACCGGCGCGGCGGCAGTCTTGGGCGCCGCCACGCGGAGCGATTTCATCGTCTCCGCATCGAGTTGCCCAGTGATCGGCAGCCCGTGACGAATTTGATAACGCGTCACAGCAGCGGCGGTTTCGCTGCTGCTCGTGCCGTTCACCTCGCCGAAGTAGAAGCCACCCTCCTTCAGCCGGCTCTGCGCCGCGCGAATGGTTTCATCGGCCCGCGCCACCACTGAGCCACAGAGACTGATTGCCACCAGCAGGAGAAGGAAACGCTTCATGTAAAAGGCAATCGGATGTGGAGAGGCGACTGCACGGGCGCGGCCCGTCTTTTCGCTGCCCGGCGAGACGGCCGCCACCGCGCCGGGTGCTCTGACAAATCGAGCAGCCGCTGCCGAACTCGGTGCGCAAAATCCCGTAGTATGCGGAGATGGGAACACTTCCCCAAGGCCTCGGAGTCACGCACACGACATCGCCACACTTTCTGCTGCCAGGATTCCTTTCAAAACTTCGCCGGCCCAGCCAGCAGCGTTCCCTTTCCCACCCGTGAAGAAGTCCCCACGCCCGGAGCAGGGCAGATTCGTCTATTTCCGGCGCGCCTGGAGGAGTCTCCCGCTCGCCCGCAAAGCCGTCCTCGCAGTGGTTCTGCCGATTCTGGCGCTGCTCGCCGGCTTCGTGTTGCTCTATGTGTTCGCGGAAGCCGAGCAGCGCGCGCACCACGGGCTCGGAGCGAGCGTGCGGACCCGCAACTACCTGAACATCATCTACCGCGGCGTGCTGAGCGAGGAAGCGAGCGTTCATGGATTCGCGCTCACGCGGGACCAAGCCCTCCTGCTGCCGTTCGACAGCGCCCGCCACACTGCGGCGGCAGCTTTTCAGGAGCTCGCGCCCTTGCTCGCTGACGATCCCGCGCAGGCGAGCCGCGTCGTCGCTTTCCGGGGAGCGGTCGAGCAGAGATTCGCCGTGCTCGAACAGCTGCGCGACGCCGCGCAAGAAGCCGATCCCGGAGCGGGTGCGACTCTCGCGCCGCTCATCACGAGCGGCCACGAATGGGCTGCCGCCAACGCGCGTCGCACTGGACCAGATCGAAGCGCGAGAACTCCAAAAGCGCGATCAGCATCTCGCGCACGTCCACACGGCGCGGACGCGGACGCTCACCGGCTACGC
>JACCZQ010000047.1 GCA_013695905.1 Chthoniobacterales bacterium | reverse complement strand
GCCTCGAGGACATCAATACGATCGACGTGCGCGAGAACTGGACCTTCGAGCCCGGCCAGCAGGGCGACGAGATCCGCTCCCACTGCGCCGAGAACTTCTGGGAAACGCTGCACATCGACCTGCGCATGGTCGACACCAGCGACTTCACCATCGCCTACGTCCCGACGAACATCTACAGCGTCGGCACCGCGCACGAGATCGTCCTCACGCGCCAGCAAATGAAGCCGGTGCTCTTAGTCAGCCCACCCGTCACGTTCCCCGCATTCGATCAACTCTGCGACCACCTCCGCGACGACCCGAAAGGCGCCGAGCTCCTTGAGAAACTCGCGAACGAAGTGCCGATCAAGCCGAACGAGCGCGGCATCCCCAGCCTCTGGTATATGCCGCTCATCGGGAGCGGGAACTTCTTCGACGGCTTCGGCTTTGCTCAGTACATGGACAGGTTCGGGTGGAAACGCACCGCAGCTGACGAGCGAGAGGAGAAGCACCCGCCGCAAGATCCGCTCCTGCCATTCCTGGAGAAACTGTCACGGGAAATTCCGCAGCGCTGGGATAACAAGCTGAAGAAATACGTCACGAACGACGATTGGCTGCTGTGGGAGCTGGACTCAACGGCGGCGGGCGGTGAAACCGTGACGGAGAGCCCCACGCACCCAGCCCAAGGAGCGGGCACGCCGCAGATTTAGACAGAATGAACGGAATGGACAGAATGGCTGCAGAAGGCCCGAAACTATTTTGTTCATTCTAAATCATTCTGGCATTCTGTCGGAATCTCTTCTGCCATGCTCGACCCGAAGCGCACCGTCGCCGAGTTAAAGGAACTCCGCGCCCTCACCGGCGACGAGAACGGCGCGCAGCGGGTGGCATTCACTGGCCTCTGGGCAGGAGCGCGGGAATGGCTGCGCGGCAAGGCGGAAGCAATCGACGGCGTGGAGACGCACCGCGACGAGGCGGGGAACTTCTGGGCCACCTTGCCGGGTGAATCCGAGAAGGCGCTGATGATTGGCGGGCATATCGATTCGGTGCCGAATGGCGGCTGGCTGGACGGTTGCCTGAACACG
Source organism: Chthoniobacterales bacterium (assembly GCA_013695905.1). Lineage (GTDB taxonomy): Bacteria > Verrucomicrobiota > Verrucomicrobiia > Chthoniobacterales > UBA10450 > JACCTI01. The sequence goes on along the minus strand of JACCZQ010000047.1, from coordinate 3,453 downwards.
ATGGCCGGGATCGAGATTCTCCGCCGCATATCGACGCAGTACGATGGCAGGCCGCCTGTCACGGTACGTGTCGTCGATTGGGCCGATGAAGAAGGAGCGCGTTTTGGGAAAAGCCTGTTCGGCTCCTCCGCCTGCTCCGGCAATCTCGATATGGACGAGGCGCGCGGGCTGAAAGACCGGGACGGCATCTCGCTCCCGGATGCGCTGCGGGAGCACGAGATCGACTTCGAGCGCGTGAAAGATTGCGGCAGAGAGCTACGGAACGCTGCTGCGTATCTGGAATTACACATCGAGCAGGGGCCGGTGCTGCTCGACCTCGATCTGCCGCTCGGGACGGTGCTCGGCACGTTTGGCGTGGAGCGACATGCCATCACCTTCCGAGGCCAGGCGGCGCACTCCGGCAGCACTCCGATGAATCGCCGCCGCGATGCCTTCCTCGCCGCGTCGAAGATGAGCGCGGAGATCTACAAAATCGCGGAGCGGAGCGGCAACGGCGTCTGCACCATCGGCTCCTGCACCACAAAGCCCGGCATCGTCACCAGCGTGGTCGAGGAATGCCGCATCACGCTCGACCAGCGCCACCTGGATGCCGCGGCGCTGGCGACCATGCTGCGCGAAGCGCGCGCCGCGAGTGAGAAATTCGCGCAGGAAGGGAAAGTCGAAGTCGCGTGGGAACGGCTCTGGCAGATCCAGCCGATTCTGTTCGACGAGCAGCTCATCACCTTCGCCGATGAAGCCATCGCCGGAACAGGTGCGCAGCCGCATCGCCTCCCTTCCGGGCCGTTGCATGACGCCGCCGAAGTCGCGCGCGCCGGAGTGCCGACCGTCATGATGTTTGTGCAAAGCCTGCACGGCATCAGCCACAACAAGATCGAAGACACGCGCGAAGAGCACCTCGAGATGGCGGTGGTGGCGCTCGACAAATTAGCCGACAAAGCGATGCGTTGGATCGCGGGGCGCTAGTCCTCCGGGCGTTCGCCGCTGGGGCACATCTTCACCCACTTCGGGTCGAAGCGGCCAAGCACGCTCACCAGGTCGGTCGGCGCGGCCATGACGGCGTGGATGGCCTTATAGACACCCGGCACTTCATCGAGGCAGCCGGGGAGGCTTTGGTGACGGGATTCAGGTATTGCCAATCGCAGGCTGAGGTATTACCTCTCCGACATGAGTGTGCTCACCTGCAAACTGCCTCACGCGCTCGATGGCCGTCTGGCCGAACTGGCCAGGCGTCGCGGCGTGCCCAAATCCGTCCTCGTGCGCGAGGCTATTGAAGCGAAGATCGCGCAAGAAGCGACGGCGCCGCGTCGTCCTACCAATCTGATTGACGCCCTGGGCGACAGCGTCGGCTCCATCGCCTCGGGCAAACGCGACCTCGCCCGCAATAAGAAGCATCTCAAGGGCTACGGTCGATGAAGTGCGTCATCGCCGACACCGGCCCACTCGTCGCCATGCTCGACCGCGATGATCAGGATCATGCGTGGGCCGTGCGCGAAGGCCGGCGACTGCCGCCCAAAATGCTCTCCTGCGAGGCCGTCCTGTCCGAAGTTAACTTCCTCACGCAAGACCTCCCCGAGGCGAAAGCCCGCATCGAAGACTGGCTGGCCGACGGCCGCTTGGAACTGCCTTTCACCGTCCGCGACCATCACTCCCTCGTCCATGAACTGATGGCCCGCTATGCCAACGTCCCCATGTCCTTCGCCGACGCTTGCCTCGTCCGCATGTCCGAACTCTGGCCCGACGCCCCGGTCTTCACCCTCGACTCCGACTTCCGCGTCTATCGCCGCAACAAGCGCCAGTCGCTCCCGTTGATCTGTCCATGATTCGGGCAGTGCTCGACACCAACATTCTGCTTGCCTCGCTCCTCTCGCAGCGCGGTGCTTCGTTTGAGATTTTGCAAAGGCTGCGTCGCGGCGAATGGCGGCTCGTCCTGAGCAATCACCTGCTGCTCGAATACGAGGAAGTGCTCAAGCGCAACGCCTCCACGCTCGGCCTCACGCTCGCCGAGGTGGACGCCTATCTGAACGCCATCTGTCAGGCTGCCGATTGCATCGCACTCGCCGCACCGCAGCCGCCACGACTTCCCGATCCCGACGACGAGCCGCTGCTCCGACTCGCCAAGGCTTTGGGCTCGCGGCTCATCACCACGCACAACCTTCCCACCTCCGCCCGGCGGAGGAGCACGGCGTAGCCGTCTTGCCACCGCACGACTTTCTGCGCATCTTGTCCGCACAGCCATGACGACGCTCCGAGCCGCAATTCCCGACGACCTGCACGAGGCCGTTCTTGCCCAGGCCGAGCGCGAGCACATCAGCGTGGACGCCCTTATCTCGCGCACTCTGCGCGCCGCCGTCGCGCTCCCGCTGCTCGGTCTGAGCGTGGAAGAACGCGCTGTGCGGGGAAACTGGGAAGATTTCGACCGGATCATGTCCCGTGTGCCAGACGCTCCGCCGGTACCGGGGGACGAGAAGTAGGTTGCGAGCCAGCGGCGGGTGCGCAGTTCGTCGGCAAAGAACGCCGTGGGACTGGCAACGATGTTGAAAATCTCGGCCCCAAGCAACGCGCCGTCATTACCCTGCGCGTTGAAGTTCTGGATGAACTCGTGCGCGAGGCGGACCGGCTCGCCCAAAGGCACGCCGAGGCGGATGAGGTTTTTGGTGTTCATGGTTGTGGTTCGGTTGAAAATGGTGGGCGCGGTATGCGGGCACAATCCGAGTGCGGAGCAGCGGGGTTCGATCCTTTTGTCGTGAAGAAAAAGTTGCTTGGCGCGAAGTGTGTCAGCGGAACGTGAAAGTCTTCATCAGCCATAATAAAACTGACAAGATCTCGAGCCGTCTGCTTGCAATCGCGCTCGTAGAGCAAGGAATCGGTGTGTGGTTTGACGAGTGGGAGATTCGCCCCGGCGACTCAATCATTGGTGGTCTTGAAGTAGGCTTGTCAGACTCAGACGTGTTCATGCTCATCTGGTCGGCACACGCCAACGCATCGAAATGGGTCGGCACTGAGATCCGCGCTTATCTCACACGCCGAGTGGGAGACGACTCGCTTCGGATTATACCTATTTTGCTCGATGCCACTCCTCTGCCGACGTTGGTTTCCGAATATTGACGTGGGGTAAAGCCTCAGGCGGCGATCCACTTCCGTATTTTGTCTGCCCGGCGTGCGGAAGCGCCAAACTTCGGCGATACCAAGCGAACGACCAGCGAGGTGACACCTACTACTGCATCGAGTGTGAAGACTGTCGGTGGCAAGATGGAACGGAGTTTTGAGTTTACTCCGCTTGACCGAATGGCCGACTTGAAACCAGGAGATTGGATAGAGGGCGAGTATCGCATCCGGCGGATCTTCGGCGGGCGTGGTCAATCTGGGATATCTGGGATGGGTGTCATATATCTTGTGGAGGGGCGCACATCAGAAGAACCCCTCGTGCTGAAAACGTTTCAACGAGAAGAGAAC
>JACCZQ010000030.1 GCA_013695905.1 Chthoniobacterales bacterium | reverse complement strand
CCCTGGCACCGGACCTTGGGAGGTGGATGAAGTCGGCCCATGTTCGCGAAGGAGAAACTGGGGCAACGAGGAGAGGAAATTCTCGAACGCCTGCAGGTTCGACGTACTGCGGAAGAGATTGTGCAGCACCTCGTTCTTAATGTTCGCCATCAGATCGACGAACATCTCGTAGGCTTCCGTCTTGTACTCGACCAGCGGATCCTTCTGCGCGTAGCTGCGCAGGTAAACGCCCTCGCGCAGCGCATCCATCGCGTAGAGATGCTCCTGCCAGAGCCGGTCGATCGCGTTCAGAATAATGTAACGCTCCAGCCCCTTCACCGCCGTCGGCTCTTCGTGGCTGGACTTCCGCTCATACGATTCCTTGATCCGCTCGATCAGGAACTGCGCGTTCTCTTCGACGGACCGCGTCCCGAACTCCGCCTTCTCCGCCGAAAGCCCGAGCGGGAATGTCGTGTTTACCCACTGCAGCAGGGCGGCGTAATCCGGTTCTTCCCCCGGGACGACCGGGACAAGCTCCCGCACCTTGGCCGGGACCGCCTCGTCGATGACTTCGTAGATAAGTTTCCGCGGCTCGTCGGTGTCGATCGTGTCGTTGCGATAGGTGTAAACCACCTCGCGCTGGTTGTTCATCACGTCGTCGAAATCGAGCGTGCGTTTGCGCTGCAGGTAATTGCGCTGCTCGACGCGTTTTTGCGCCGTCTCCACCGACCTGTTCAGCCACGGATGTTCCAGCTCCTGCCCTTCCTCGAGCCCGAAACGCTCCATGATTTTCGTCATGCGATCGGCCGCGCCGAAGTTCCGCATCAGATCGTCTTCGAAGCTGACGTAAAACCGCGAACCGCCCGGATCGCCCTGGCGCGCGCAACGTCCCCGCAGCTGCCGATCGATCCGCCGCGACTCGTGCCGCTCCGTGCCGATGACGAACAATCCCCCCGCGTCAGACACACCCTCACCCAGCTTAATGTCCGTGCCGCGACCCGCCATGTTCGTGGAAATTGTCACCGTCCCACCCTGGCCGGCGCGCTGCACGATCTCCGCTTCCTGCCGGTGATATTTCGCGTTCAGCACATTGTGCGGCACCTTCTCGCGCTTCAGCATGCGGCTGAGCAACTCCGAGGCTTCCACACTCACGGTGCCGACCAGCACCGGCTGACTTTTCGCGTGCCGGTCTTTAATCTCGGCGATGACGGCGTTGTATTTCTCGCGCCGCGTTTTGTAGATGCGGTCGTTCGCATCGAGTCGCGCCACCGGCCGATTCGTCGGCACGGTGTTCACATCCAGTTTGTAAATGTCGTGAAACTCAGCGGCTTCGGTTTCCGCCGTGCCGGTCATGCCCGCCAGCTTGTGATAAAGGCGGAAGTAATTCTGGATCGTGATCGTGGCGAGCGTCTGCGTCTCGCGGTCGATCTGCACCCCTTCTTTCGCCTCGACCGCCTGGTGCAAGCCGTCGCTCCAACGCCGCCCCGGCATTTTGCGGCCGGTGTATTCATCGACGATGACGACCTTGTTCTCCTCCACCACGTACTGCACATCCTTCTCGAAGAGCGAGTAGGCGCGGAGCAGCTGCGAGATGTTATGGATCCGCTCGCCCTGCTGATCGCAATGCTGCTGGCGCTCCACCTTCATCCGCTCCTTTTCCTCGTCGGAGATGGTGCGGTTCAGATCGATATCTGTGAACTCGCTGATCAGATCCGGCAGCACGAACGAATCCGGCTCATCCGGATTCAGGAACGCGCGGCCCTGCTCCGAGAGATCGGATTCATTCCCCTTTTCGTCGATCGTGTAGAAGAGCTCTTCCTTCAGCGCGAAGAGCTGCTCCTTCCGGCTGTCCTGGTAGAACCACAACTCCGCCTTATCCATGGCGCGGCGTTTCTCCGGCTCCTCCATCATGCGGAGGAGCTGCTTGTTCCGCGGCTGCCCCAGCTTCAGCTTGAACAGGAGCAACCCGCCGTCTTCCACGTTGTTCTGCTCGAAGGCCTCCTTCGCCTCGCTGGCGATGCGATTGCAAAGCATGTTCTGCTTCCGCACCAGCTGCTCCACGAGCGGCTTCCATTTGTCGTACTGGTGCGTCGAGACCGTCGCCGGTCCGCTGATGATCAACGGCGTGCGCGCTTCATCGATCAGGATCGAATCAACCTCATCGACGATCGCAAAGTAATACCCACGCTGCACCTGCTGCTCGCGCGTGGTGGCCATGCCGTTGTCGCGGAGATAATCGAAGCCGAACTCCGAGTTTGTCCCGTAAGTGATATCGCATCCGTATTGCTCGCGGCGGATATCCGGCGGCTCATCGTGCTGGATCACACCGCAGGTCAGCCCGAGGAAATTGTAAAGCTGTCCCATCCACTCCGCGTCACGGCGGGCGAGGTAATCATTCACCGTCACCAGATGCGCGCCGCGACCGGAGAGCGCATTCAGGTAGAGCGGGAGCGTCGCGACCAGCGTCTTGCCTTCACCCGTCGCCATTTCCGCGATCCGCCCGCGGTGCAGCACCATCCCGCCGACCAGCTGCACATCGAAGTGCACCATGTTCCACGCCATCGGCTGATCGCAGACCGTGAAGGTATGCTGCCGCTCCGTGAGGCGGCGGGCGGCATTCTTCACCACCGCAAACGCTTCGGGCAAAATCTTGTCGAGCCGCTGCCACACTTCGTCAGGGTCGGCGAGCTGCGCCAGCTCGATCTTCCACGCCTCCGTCTTCGCGCGCAGCTCATCATCGGAGAGCGATTTGAACTGCTCGTCGAGCTCGTTGATGCGACGCACTGTCGGCATCATGCGCTTGATCTCGCGCGTGTTTTTCGACCCAAGTATTTTCTTTAAAACCCAGCTAAACATGTGGAAATCCGCTCTTTGTTCGGAACAGCCACAATCCGTTTAGCAGGGCTGAACCGCAACCGAAACTTCGGTCGCTGCCGACAGAGAGAGCACGCACCATGCTGGCGGCGGCGCCGACGCGCTCCGCCTCGTGCTGGCGGGTCCAACCTCCGCCCGAAGAGGAGCAAAGTCGTCGCACCCTGCGCCGTGGCGAGCGACAAGGTGGCGCAACAGCCGTTGTGCGTCTCCAGATTGTGCCTAGACTCGCTCGATGAAGAAAATCGTCTCCACGACCGAAGCTCCCGCCGCCGTCGGCCCCTATTCTCAAGCCGTGCGCATTGGCCCAATGCTGTTCACCGCCGGCCAGATTCCCCTCGATCCGCAGAGCGGACAGATCGTTTCGGAGGATGTGGCGGAGCAGACGAAGCGGGTGCTCGACAATCTCACGGCCGTGCTGAAGGCCGAGGGGATGGATTTTTCCAATATCGTCAAGACGACCGTGTTCATGACCAATCTGGGCGACTTCCAGACGATGAATGAAGTCTATGCCGGTTACTTCAAGGATGCGCCGCCCGCCCGTTCCACGGTGCAGGTGAGTGCGTTGCCGAAAGGCGCGCAGGTCGAGATCGAATGCATCGCCGCGGCGAGCCGGCAGGGCGAAGGCGGCGGGACTGTGGACGTCTGGGAGTAGAGCGGACGCTGTTGCTTTCGACAGAATGAACAGAATAGACAGAATGGGAGACGGGGCGCTGCTGCTGCTGCTGCCTCCATTCTGTTAAATTCTGTCATTCTGTCCTTCCCCTCCTCCTGAATGTCTGAGGATCTGCTCGCGCTCTTCCGCCGCACCGGTGCGCTGCTCGACGGCCATTTCGTGCTCCGCTCCGGGCTGCACAGCCGCCAATTCTTCCAGTGCGCGCTGTTGCTGCAGCACACCACCATCGCGGCGGAAGTGTGCAGCCAGCTCGGCGATAAACTTCGCCCCTTTGAGTGCGACGCGGTGATCTCCCCTGCCCTCGGAGGCATCGTCGTGGGCCAGGAAGTCGGCCGCTCGTTAGGCAAACGCCACATCTTCGCCGAGAAAAACGCTGACGGAGGACTGGTCCTGCGGCGCGGTTTCCAGATCGCGCCGGACGAACGCTTCATCGTAGCGGAGGACGTGGTCACCCGCGGCGGCCGCGTGCAGGAAACAGTGGATATCGTCCGCGCCCACGGCGGAGTGGTGGCGGCCGTCGGCGTCATCGTTGACCGCAGCGGCGGCCAGCGCCCGGATTTCGGCTGCCCCTTCCTCAGCCTCGTCGAGATGAACGTCGAAACCTTCGCAGCCGACAACCTCCCGCCCGATCTCGCCAGCATTCCGGCCGTCAAACCCGGCAGTAAATAGCACCTGCGGCTCGAGGCGGTCAGCGCTTGCACCTGCCGGAGGCGCTGCTATCGCTGGCGGCGGATGCACATCTCGACACCGGAACCCATGAAATGAAAGAGAGTCGCTCTCCTTCAACAGACGAGGACCTCGGGAGCGAGCTGCAGCGGCAGTATTCGATGCGCTTCGCACAGCAGGCCTCGTATCGGGACGCGGTTTGGAAGATTCTGACGGCGGAGTTCTTTCAGAAGTATGTCCCGCCGAATGCTACCCTGCTCGATCTCGGCTGCGGCTGGGGTGAGTTCATCAACAACATTCGCGCAGGGAAGAAATACGCGATGGATCTCAACCCGGAAGCACGGGAGCGCCTCGCCCCGGAGGTGGAGCTGCTCCTGCAGGATTGCTCGAGCGAATGGCCGCTCCCGGAGAACAGCCTCGACTGCATCTTCACCAGCAATTTCTTCGAGCACCTGCCCGGAAAGAACGAACTCCGCCGCACCCTCGTGCAGGCGCACCGCTGCTTACGGCCAAACGGCAGGCTCATTTGCATGGGGCCAAACGTCCGATATCTCTCCGGCGCGTATTGGGATTTCTGGGATCATCATGTCGCCCTCACCGACCTTTCCCTCAAGGAAGTGCTGGAGCTCACCGGCTTCCGCATCGAGCGCAGCGAATCGCGTTTTCTCCCCTACCAGATGTCGCGTCGGCGACCCGCTCCGCTCTCCCTGCTGCGCGCCTATCTGAAGCTGCCGCTCGTCTGGCCGCTCTTCGGCAAGCAGTTCCTCGTTATCGCGACGAAGTGAGGTGCACCTCGGCGCGCTGGAGATCCAGGTCCACGGCACGTGTCCCCTCCTGAGTGCCCTTTCATCGCTAATAGAAGTGCACGAGAGCGTTCCTTCCCGCTACGGTGTCGCCTAATCTCCTGACTCAGTGAAAATTTTCATCTCCGGTATTTGCGGGTTTGTCGGCAGCAACATCGCTCGGGCGCTGATCGAGCGGGATGCGTCGGTGCGCATTATCGGCATCGACAATTTCTCCCGCCCCGGCAGCGAGGTGAATCGCGAACCGCTGCGCAAGCTCGGTGTGCACCTCATTCATGGAGACGTGCGTCTGCCCAGCGATCTCGAGATGAACGCGGTCGACTGGATCCTCGACGCAGCGGCGAATCCCTCCGTGCTGGCCGGCGTCGATGGCGCGACGAGCAGCCGGCAAATCATCGAGCATAACCTCTATGGAACGGTCAACCTGCTCGAGATGGCGAAGCGACACCGCGCCGGCTTCATCCTGCTGAGCACCAGCCGCGTCTATTCGATCGAGGCGCTCGTGGCGCTGCCGCTGGAGCGAAATGGTGCTGCGTTTCAGCTTCACACCGATGGTTCCCTGCCCCGCGGCGTGTCACCCGCCGGTGTGACGGAGGAATTCTCCACCGCGCCGCCGGTTTCCCTTTATGGGAGCACGAAGCTGAGTTCGGAATACCTCGCGCTCGAGATGGGGCACGCGTTCGATTTCCCCGTCTGGGTGAATCGCTGTGGCGTGCTGGCCGGCGCAGGACAATTCGGCCGTCCCGATCAGGGAATCTTCACCTACTGGATTAACTCCTATCTCCGGCAGCGGCCACTCCGCTACCTCGGGTTCGACGGAACGGGCGCGCAGGTGCGGGATTGCCTTCACCCCCGGGATCTGGCGGCGCTGCTCTGGCAGCAGATGAATGACGGCCAGCGCGCCGTGGCCCGCACGATCAACGTGAGCGGCGGCACCGCCTCTGCGAGATCGCTCGCGCAGTTGAGCGAGTGGTGCGCCGC
>JACCZQ010000015.1 GCA_013695905.1 Chthoniobacterales bacterium | reverse complement strand
ATGACGGCCGGCTTCACGGGAAGGGCGCGCGGACGTGATCTCGCATCCGGTGGTGTGCGGCTCGCCGTGCAGGTGGGCGATGAGACTTTCGAGGTGGAACACCCGTTGCCGCCGGCGCTCCCGCGCCCGCCATTCCGCGCGAGAATCGGCGCTCGCATCCGGGCGGCGTGGTTGCGCTGGCGCGGGCGGCTGACGACCGATCCACAACGGCGCTGGAGTTTCACGCTGCAGCGTCACCTGCTTTATCGTCGGCAGCGTTCCAATGCATTCCGGCGTCTGCACACCGACGCGCTGCTGAAGGATTTTGCCGCTGCGGTGCTGGAGGCGACGGTGGTGCAGATCGGCGCGAATGATGGGTTCACCGGCGACCCGATTCGTGCGTTGCTCGCGGGGCGCGGCCAGCGATGGCGCGGAGTGCTGGTGGAGCCGGTGGCGCATCTCCACGCCCGATTGGGCGAACTGTATCGAGAGAATGCCCGACTTCGCGTCGAGCGAGCAGCGATCGGTGAGACAGACGGAACGGTCGAGATCCATCGTCTGCGGACTGGTCCAGCGGAGTCACTTTGGCTGGAGCAGCTGGCGTCTCTCGACGAAGCCGTGCTGCGGGAAAGCGCGCGGCAATTTGGGGTGAAGAATCTCGAGGTGATCTCCGAGAGGGTGCCGGCGATCACCGTCGCGACTCTGCTGCAGCGGCATCACATCACGTCCCTCGATCTCCTCATCATCGACACGGAGGGATGGGATTGGCGCATCCTGCGGCAATTCGATCTCGCGACCCTCGGCCCGAAGCTGATTCTTTTCGAACACCAGCACCTCCGGTCCGAGGAGCGCGTCGAGGCTCACCACTTCCTCCGTCAGCACCGCTACGATTGGGCTGAGACTCCGGAAGGAGACACACTCGCCTGGCAGGAATGCGCTTCGCGTTGACCCGCGGCCCATCCTGCTACTTCGCTTCCGCGAGGAGCTCTGCCCATTCCTCGCAGAGATCGTCGTAGGAGCCGCCGGTGAGAGTCTTCAGCTCCGGGAAATGGGAGTCGAGGTAGGGGCGTTGAAATGGCTTCGGCCCGTGGAAATGGATCACCTTCGCCTGCGGATCATCGCCCCAATACGGCTTCCAATTGAGTTCCGGCGGGAGGCGGTCCCACTGGAACGTGTTCTCGTCCCCGGCGAAAAACTCGCGGTACGCTCCCTGGTCCCATGCGATCTGCGGCAGACGCGGCAGGTTCTGCCTAACGAAGGCACGGAACGGAGCGTCAACGGTGCGGAGCTGCGGCAGATTCATCCACATGACGCCGGTGTTCATGTGCCGGTAATCGTCGCGGCTAAACTCCGGCCCGACCGCGAAATAGTGCGGAGCAAGGCCGCGCAAATCCTCGGCGATGTCGCGCCGAAAGAAGACGTCACAGTCGGTGTAAAGAACGCGGTCATCCAGGCCAAGCTGCACCTGCAGCTGGGGAAGCTCGATCCGGAGCAGAATGCCGCGGCCCGTGGAGCGGGTGTTTGCCTCATCCGGGCCGCCTTTGAACGTGGCGAGCTCCGTGTCGAGGAACGTGCGGCAGCGGATGATCGGCACCTGCCGGTCGCGCAGCCACCGGGTGAAGTGGTTCTCGTCGCCGTCGTAAAGGAAGTGCGGCTGGAGCGACGTGTGGCGCATCGCGGTATGGACCGCCACCCGCGCCAGATCGGCGTAGTAGTCGAATCCGGGGCAGCCTTCCGCGAGTGCAAAAAACCACTGCATTGGGGAAATCACGAGGGCACCGGCGCCTCCACGCGCACGCGGAGCCGCAGGTGCACCTCGACGGGATCGCTCCCCGCGGGAAGCTGCACCACCGGCAGGAGCAACTGCGGATCTACTCCGGTGATCTGCAGCCGCAGGCCGCTGTCGGACGGCAGGCGTTCCGCATCACCGGTCACGGTGATCTGCTCGAAATCGTCGCGTGACCGCGCCGCGAAATGTTCGCGCCCGGCGGCCATGATCGAGACGGAGGCGAGATCGACCGTGGTGAGCGCGCTCACGAAATCGATCCGCAACGGGGCTGCACCTGCTCCGGGTGGCAGACGCACCACGGCATCTTTCCAGTCGTCGTGACCAATCCTGATGCTGGCAGTGTTCTCCGGGCTGTGGATGCCGTCGCTGGTGTAGAAGACTTGCACCACCGTCTGCCGCGCGAACGGCGTCCAGCGGATGGATCCATCCTGCCATTCCCGGGCGATCTGCTCCTCCATCGCGCGCGCGCGGGTGCGATAATATTCCTGCAGCGCATCGGCGGTCTCGTTCGGCGAAGCGAGCAGGCTCTCGAGCAGAGGGGGCAGGGGAACAGCGGGCAGCTTTTGCCAGACGCCGAGCCCCGGGCCATCCTGAAAGGTCCAGGAGCGGCCGCGCCCCTGCAGCTCTTCCCAGACTTTCCAGACGCCGAAGCCGGGCTGCCGCACACTCACGTCGTGCAGGAGAAGAATGCCACCCGGCCGCAGCTTCGGCAGCCACGCTTCGAGGTCGGTGCGAACAGCGTCTTCGGTGTGCAATCCATCCAGGTGCAGCAGGTCGATGCTGCCCGTGCTGAAATCCTGCAGCGCCGCCGCAAAGGTCGAGCGGCGGAGGGTAGAGAACGCCGCGTAATGCGCAGCGTTCTGCGCCGAGACT
>JACCZQ010000007.1 GCA_013695905.1 Chthoniobacterales bacterium | reverse complement strand
GATCTGCCCCTTCCACTTTGCCGCGCCCGTCGGGCCGAAAAAGATGAGGTGCTTGAAGCGGAGCATCGACTCCGCCTCGCCGTAGCCTTCCTGCTGTTTGCGGAATGCCTTCAGCGTGAACCGCCGGTAATGCCAGACGATCGCGCTCGGGGAAAATGCGATCACGCCGCCATTGGTCTGCAAGCGCCAGCAGAAATCGACGTCGTCGCCGGCTTTCCGATACTCGACATCGAAGCCACCGACGCTCTCAAACGCCCACCGCCACCACGCCATGTTACAGCCGGGAATGTGCTCCGCGAGGGTGTCGGTGAGGAGGACGTGGCTCGGTCCGCCGGGTGCCGCAGCGACGCACGCCTGGATCCAATTTTGCGCCGGTGGTGAGACGTTCGGGCCGCCGACGCCGCCATACTCCCCGCTGAGCAAGGTGCCGATGAGGTAATACAGCCAATCCTCGTCCGCCATGCAGTCGGAGTCGGTGTAGGCGAACACTTCGCCCTGGGCGGCGGCGGCGCCGGTGTTGCGCGCGTGGCTGAGGCCGTGGTTCTCCTGATGGATGGAACGGACGTGCGGAAAGCGGGCGGCAATTTCGCGCGTGTCGTCGGTCGAACCGTCGTCAACGAGGATCACCTCGTAGTGCGGGTAATCGACCTGGCCTAACGACTCCAAACAGGCGGCGAGAGTTTTGGCGCCGTTATACGAGCAGACAATCACCGACACGCTCGGCGTGCGCGGGAGCGGGCGGTGTGGGAGCCTGGCGTTATCGCGCCCGAGTTTCTCCCGCAGCGTGTGGAAGGCTTCTTTTGGCTGCCGCTCCCGGGTGACGATGCCGAACGCCCAGTCGGTGATCTCCTGCCCGCCGGTGTACCATTCATCGGTCCACGAGAAGAAGATGGTGCCGGCGAGGCCGCAGCGCACCACGCTATCGACATGCCAGCCGAGCATCTCCGCCTGTTCCTCCCGGGAGTGGCGAATGGTGTCCATCCCGAACTCGCCCAGGATGAGCGGGCGATCTTCGGCGAGGTTCTGCAGCCGCAGCAGGTAACGCTCGAAGTCGCGCTGCTGGTGCAGGTAAACATTGAAGCAATAGAAATCGACGTTCTGCGGGAGGAGAAACTCGGTCGGCGGAAAGCTGGCGTAGGAGTAGAGGACCTGCGGGTTCGCTTCGCGCGCGACCCGGATGAGATGCTCGAGAAACTCGGTGACGCGTTGCACTCCGAGCCAGCGCACCATCGTGCTGCTGATTTCGTTGCCGACGAGATAACCAAAGATGGCGGGGTGGCCGGCGTGTTCCGCCACCGCTTTCCGGACCGACTCGACCACTTCGGCGCGGGCTCTTCGTTGCCGCAGAAATTCGATGTGCTTCGCCCACGGCAATGTGATGAGCACCCGCATCCCGGCCGCCGCGCACGTGTCGAGGAACCAGAGCGGCGGCGCGTGGTAAATGCGGAGGACGTTCAGCCCCACCTCGCGCATCTGGTCGAGATCGCGCTGGAGCTGCTCGGGTGTGCCGAGGTGGTGCCCGTCAGCGTCAGGCGCGAAGGGGCCGTAGGTGACGCCTTTGAGGAAGAACTTGCGCTCGCCTTCGAAGAAGAATTTCGCCACCGCACAGATCGGGCGGAGCGGCGGGGAACTCACAGCGGAGTTCCCTAGTCGAAGCCCTCGCGCGACGCAAAGATTTTACGCTGGGGCTGCCCTGTAGCTGTCGCCCTGTGGGCGACACGGGGTTCGTTACCATACCCGCCTGGCGCAGCGGATCATACGCATATCTGTTGCGCTCCCGCTCCTGTCATGTCGAGCGAAATAGTTCACCCGCCGCGGCGGGAGACATCTCCCATCTCCTCTGAGACTCAGCCCGTCAGAAGCAGAAGGACGTAAGAGATTCCTCCACTTCGGTCGGAATGACAGGTCCCGAACCGTGGAGAGGGGCGTGCGCATGGGGAGAAATTCAGCGCCCCTGCCACCGCGCTGCCCTCGCTGTCGCCTTGTGAGCGAGATGGCGGGGGGCGTACGGCGTCGCGTCTAAACATTGGACATTGCAATTGCGCGAATTACTTCCTTTAATTGTTCAGATACACCGTAGGCCGATTCGCTTCGATCTCACTGACAAATGTTCAATGTTTAAGATGCGGCCCTGGGCGACCGGCCAACAAGCTACTTTGGGG
>JACCZQ010000561.1 GCA_013695905.1 Chthoniobacterales bacterium | reverse complement strand
CAACTGCTCGTGCGTCGCGCGTTCTTTATTGTTTGACTAACTTGACTAACTTGGCTGCGGAAACCACACTCTTTCTCATGCAAACCATCTCCACCCATGAAGCCAAGACGCACCTCTCGCGTTATCTCGCCGCGGTGGAGACGGGAGAGGAAATCATCATCGCGCGCGGGCGCAAGCTGATTGCCCGTCTCGTTCCTTACGCGACGGATCTCGCGCAGAAGCGCCCAAAGGTCGGTCAGACCCTGGGGCCCAAGTTTGACATCCCGGATGCGGCTTTCGCCCCCTTGAGCGAGGAAGAGCTCAAGGAATGGGGACTTTGAACCTGCTCCTCGATTCCTGCGCTTTCATCTGGCTCGCGGCGAACCCGGCGAAACTCTCTTCGACCGCCGCATTGGCGATCGAAAATCGCGACAGCGATCTCTATTTGAGCGACGTCAGCGTCTGGGAGATCGCGCTCAACATGCCAAGGGGAAGCTGCCCTTGCCGGAGCTGCCGCGAATCTGGATTCCACGACAGGTTGCGTTTTTCCAGATTAAAAGCCTGCGGATCGATTCGGAAGCCATGTTCCGGTCCGCTGAGCTGCCACCCGTTCATCATGATCCCTTCGACCGTCTGCTTGCCGCCCAGGCCCTCGCCGCACCGTTTCACCTCGTTTCCCCTGACGCGCCCTTCCGGGCTTATGCCGTTCCCTGCATCTGGTGATTGACCGGTTACATCCCGAGCGCGGCTAGTTGCTCCCGCAGCGCGGCCAGATCCCAGAGATCGAAGCGGAACGCGCACAGGGCGAGCGTTGCCCAGACAACGCGCGTCGAGAGGTGCAGTTCACTTTTGGGGGAAATTGAAACTGGCGAAACGGGATGAGGCGTTGATGACGTAGACAAATGTTTTTGGGGGTGTGCGTAGGCGGGTCCAGTGGGACCAACGGCGATCATCTTCTACGGCGGCAACATCTGCCCGGAGTTCGCTTTCACCTGACTGATATCAGAGGCATTGATGACCCCACTCACGGTCGTGTCGGTGCGGAAGGTTCCCGCGTTCACCGGCAGGCCTGAGTTGCCTTTGGTTTGCCCGACATCGGACGCGTTTACGCTTTTGTTTCCAGTGGTATCTCCCAGCAGGACGTTCATGCTCACGGCGAAATTGGGAAGCACCTGGCCGATGCTGCTCGTGACGCCGCTCGAGGTAACTGTGACCTTTTGGATATCCGTTACGCCGGAGAGTGGGACGATCATCCTCGTGCCCAAAAAGGTCGGAGACCCGGCAGTTCCGATACCCGAGGTGACGGTCGCAGTTCCACTGGTGACCGCGCTGTTAAACGTGAAGACGAGGTTGTGATTGCCACTGGCCGGCTGGCCAACCCGGCATTCCACCCCTGGCTCCCCAGTGAGTGGCAACGGGATTTCAAATTCTCCCGGGAACGAATGCCTCTTGCGCGAGGTAACGCCCATTAGTTCCAGCGGGCAGCTCAATCCCCTCACGACGACATCGTAGGATGGGCAAGCGCCCCCGGCAGTGACCTCACTCACGACGAGGACCACGGTCGCGTTGGCCGGAACATTGACCGAAAAGCTCCCGAACGGAATCGGGCTCGAACCCGGATCACCGAGATAATTCTGCGCGATATTCGCAGGATTAAAGCTCCCGAGGTAGGCAACCGGAAAGACCTGCACCGCCCCAGCCGTACATCCTGTATTGACGCTGAAAGTGACACACGTAGCGGGGCCGTTATTGACGAAAGTATAGGCATCGTAGGCTCTCGGGGTGGTGTCAAAGGTACCGGGGTAGGTCTTCGGCGTGCCACAAACGCTGGCAGTCGCGGCACCACTCCGGGTGACACGCCCAGCCTGCATCCCGCTCGTGCCAGGATAGCCGCTGCTGTTCGTTCCGATGGCGCCCGTGAACGCAATCGGGGCGCAACAAGCCGTGGTAAAGAGCAAGCGTGTGCCCGCGGGCGGGACATTTGCATTCGGCCCGGCGAACTGCGTGAAGAGGCCGCTGGCATTCCCCTGCACGCCGATCGTGCCGGCGAAAGTGCCAGTCGTCGCGCCATAAATAACTTCGAAGTCGGACGAGCCCTCGGAAAACCGGATCTCAAAGTTCGTTGTGCCAACGCCGCTCTGGGAAACGCGCCATTCAATGGTGAAAACTCGGTTCGGGGCGGCGCCGGTCACCGCGGTGAAGATGCCGTCCCCCGCGCCGCTTGTTACCACATTATCAAAGAAGGCGAAGATGGTGGCGTTGAACCCGACGGCGGGGAGGCTTGTGTTAGCTCCACTGGCATTTGCACCGGCGAACTGGAGGTTGCCATTGGAACTGACGTTCGCGCTCGTGTAGGTGGTGCCGTAGAAGCTGATCGGAAAGGGAAAGGTGATCGCAGTCGTACAATTATTGCAGTGATTCCCGATGTCGGTAGTCGCAGGCACGAGCGCTCGAGTGGACTGGGTGACGTTGTAGTTCTGACAGGGAATGGAGACCGGGCGGAATAGGTGATCGTTCGACGCAACCAAATTACTCCCGGTCTCTACCAAGCCCCCGGTGATCCAGATCTCGCCACCGGCGCGTCCGGTGCTGAAGAAACCAGCGCTGTGATCCCGGCGGGGTGCGGGCAAATTGTTAGGCGAAGGCGCCCAGGATCCGGCCGGCCAGGTGCTGGTTTCTAATTCATCCACCTGCGCAGAAGCCCTGCTGCCGTTAGGGACCCCTCCGATGGCAAAGAGTCGGGTGCCGGCAGCGGCAAGGGCGAAAGCGGCGCGTTGCGGGGTGAAGGCTGGGCCGATGCTCCAAGTGTTTGTCGCCATGTTGAAGCGCATGCTGGCCGTAGAGTAGACGCCCGAGCTGCCCGTGATTCCGCCGATCAGGTAAAGGAACTGACCGATCTGGGCGTAGCCACCCGATCGGTAGGCTTGTGGTAAACCAGGGCCAGCGCTCCAGGAGTTGCTGGCGATATCATAAACCGAGAGGGTGGATTCACTACCGCTGCCGCCGGCCAGGTAGAACTTGCCATTAAACGCACCGGCCGCTGCGTTACGACGCTGGAGACCTCCGGGCCGTGGCGCTCCGGCGCTCCAAAGATTAGTCGCGACGTTGTAGATCTGAAAGTGATCTCCCTGGTCGCTCGCGAAGAGCCCACCATGCGCCACGTAAATCTTGCCGCCGAAGAAGGCGCTCGCCGGACCGTATGAGCCGAAGGGGATATCGGCGAGCGCTCCAGAGCCGCTCCAGGCATTCGTCGTCGGATTGTAGCGCCTCACATTTCTAGAAATGAAGCCCGCGTTATAACCCGAGATGACGTAGAACTCCTCGCCATCCTGCGCGAAGGCGTAATTATCGATAAGAATCGGGTGCGGTGTCGCCGGAGTCCAGTTCTGCGCTTGGGAATGACTGGAGCCGGCGACCGCTATTGCCAGCGAGATGAGTGTCTGCCGAACGATCCGCGTCGATCGGGACAGCTTAACTTTCGCTGAATTCAGGGCGGATATGTGAGAAGCAGATTGAGAGGAGGTATCCATAGGTGTTGGGAGGGGGGAAGTGGCAGGCAAGAGTGCGATGCACGCGGAAGTTTTCATGTCCTGCTGAAGAATTCCGAAAAATGAGCGCGCGATTACAGAAAAAGTGAGAGCGCTGAAGTTTCGCGGCGGGCCGCGCCGCAATCCGACGACCTGGAGCGGGCAAAAATTCTTTTGTAGGGCGTTGGAAAGCCCGGTCTCGCCCGCTCCGCGGGCTGCGTTACGGCTGTGAAACGCCAGGCGCTTGTCCTGGCTAAGCGTGTCCCGCACTTTCGGCGAAACGCCGGAGGCGTGACGGAATGTAGCCCGGAGTGGATCCCGCCCCGCGGGAGGAACTCCGGGACTTTGATAAAAGAGGAGGCCAAACCCCGGTTCGGGGTGACGGAAAGACAGTTCCGGCACCGGTTTTCCGTCACCCGCCGCGGCGGGTTGGAGAAAGACGAAGATGAAGACCGGGAGTTCCTCCCGCAAGGCGGGATTCACTCCCGGCTTTACTCCGGCGCACCCTTCGGGCGCTCGGTCACCGAAGTCGCCCTATAATTTCGGTCGCCAACGAATTTTGCGGCCGTTGCTACATCCCGAGAGCCGCCAGTTCCTGCTTGAGTTGCGCGAGGTCCCAGAGATCGAAGCTGCCATCATCCCACATCACCGCGAGGCGCCGGCCATCGGGACTTAGCCGCGCCCGGGCGGTCGATGGGTTGCCGGAGGGCGAGACG
>JACCZQ010000549.1 GCA_013695905.1 Chthoniobacterales bacterium | reverse complement strand
CGACCGAGCTGGAGCAGATGAACCTCCGTCTGCGCCAGGAGGTGGCGCAGCACCAGGAGACTGCGCGACGCCTCGAGCGTTCGCAGCGGCGCTTTCTCCACGCGCAAAAGACCGAGGCGATCGGCCTGCTCGCCGCCGGGGTGGCGCACCACTTCAACAATTTCCTCACCGCCATCATCGGCTACGGCACCATGATGCTCACGCGCGTGCCGGAGGCCGAGCGAGAGCGGAGTCATCTCGGGCGAATCCTGCGCGCCGCCGACCGCGCGGCCGCGCTCAACAAGCAGCTGCTGGCATTCAGTCGCCGGCTCCCTTCGCAGCCGGTCCCTCTCAACCTCAGAGTCTTGGTGCGCGATTTCGAGAAAACGCTGCGGCAGGTCACCGGCGATCGCGTGACTCTCTCCACCGATCTTCCGCGGGAACTCCCGAGCGCGCGCGCGGACGCCGGCCAAATCGAACAGCTCCTGCTCAACCTGGTGGCGAACGCATGCGAGGCGATGTCCGGAGCGGGGGCGATCACCATTTCGACGCGCGCCGTCTCGATGCCGGACCCCGATGCGAACAACGGCTCCATCGTGCTGCGCGATTACGTGGCGCTCTCCGTCCGCGACGACGGCCCGGGCATGTCACCCGGGGTGATGGAGCGGATGTTTGAGCCGTTCTTCACCACGAAGCGGGCGGGCCACGGTGCCGGTCTCGGGTTGTCGAGCTGTCAGGCGATCGCGCAGCAAAGCGGCGGCTGGCTCGCGTGCGAGAGCGAGCCCGGTCACGGGACGGAGTTTACGCTCTATCTGCCGCGCGTCGATGCGCCCGCGATCGAGATCGCAAGAACCGACCACCCGCGGGAGGCTCCCCACGGCTCCGAGACCATCCTCGTCGTCGAGGAGGAACCAGCCGTGGCTGAAGTCGTCGCGCTGCTGTTGCGGAATCTCGGCTACGATGTGCTCGTGGCAGAAGATGAGGAGGATGCCGGACGCGCCATCGCCACTCGCGGAAGCCGTGGCATTCATCTATTGGTGACCGATTTGAAAATGCCGCAAACCAACGGTCACGATCTGATCGGCCGCCTCGCCCTCGCCAACCCGGCGCTGAAGGTGCTGCTGACGGCCGGCCACGCAGAGCCGCTCCCTACAGGCCCGGCCGCTGCAGTCCCCGTCGACTTCCTGCCGAAGCCGTTCACTTGGCAAACACTTGCCCGCAAGGTCCGGAACATTTTGGAAAGTGGCGTCCGAAACCACGGTCCGCCACGAAACGAGACATGAACAAAGTGAGAATCTTCATTGCCGACGACCACGAACTGCTTCGCGCGGGTCTGCGGCGGCTGGTGGAAAGCCGGCCGGATTGGGAGGTGTCCGGTGAAGCGGCGGACGGAACGCAGGTGGTGCAGATGGTGCTCGAGCAGAAGCCCGATGTGCTGATCCTCGACCTCGCCATGCCCGGCGCCAACGGCCTCGCCATTGCCGCGGAACTCACGAAAACGTCACCCGCCGTGCAGGTGCTGATCTACACCGGTGACGACGACCCGAACCTCATCTACGGAGCGTTTGAAGCGGGCGCGAAAAGCTTTATCCGCAAGACCGATGACCGCGCGCAACTCACTAGCGCGATCGAAGCACTCGGGCGACGCAAACCATATCTCACGCCGGAAGTGGCGGAGATCCTCCTCGCCGCGCAATTCCGCGCCGAAAAAACGCAGGAGCTTACTGCGCGCGAACGCGAAATCGTGCGACTGCTCTGCGAAGGCAAGAGCAACCAGGAAACCGCCACCCTGCTGGAGATCAGCACCCGGACGGTCGAGGTGCATCGCGCCGCAGTCATGCGGAAGCTGCAGCTGGATGCGTTTGCCGATCTCGTGCGCTACGCGGTGCGGCACAAGATTGTGAAATTGTGACGCGGCGAAACCGCGACGCAAGTTTGCCGGCGTAGCGCTGAACGGCGCGGATCACGCGATGGCGCGGAAGAAATCGTCGAGACCAGCAGCACCGGAAATCTGCCCCGTCTGTGGCGACGATGTGCCGCGCAACGCCTTCGCCTGCCGCGCTTGCGGCGCCGATCACAACTCCGGCTGGCGGGACGACGCGGCGACTTATGACGGCGTCGATCTCGGCGAGGAGCAGTTCGATTACGAGCAGTTTGTCAGCGAGGAATTCGGAACGCCGACGAAGAAACCGGCGCTGAGTCCGCTCTGGCTGATCACTGCGGCGCTGCTTCTCCTCGCGATGCTGCTCTTCGTGCTGCTACGCTGAGCGTCGATGTTAAACGGACAGAAAGTTGTCGTGGTAATGCCGGCGTATAACGCCGCTCCCACCCTGCAGCGCACCTACGATGAAGTGATGGCGCAGCAGATCGTCGATTCCGTCATCGTGGTGGACGATGCCAGCCACGACGAGACGGTGGCGATCGCCCGCACCCTCGACCGCGTGCAGGTGGAAGTGCACCCGCTCAACCGTGGCTACGGTGGCAACCAGAAAACCTGCTACCGCCTCGCGCTCGCGGCCGGCGCGGACATCGTCATCATGATCCACCCGGATTATCAATACACGCCCGCCCTCATTCCGGCGATGGCCTCGATGGTCGCGAGTGGTCTCTATCCCTGCGTCCTCGGCTCCCGCATCCTGG
The DNA here is from genome assembly GCA_013695905.1 of Chthoniobacterales bacterium. Classification (GTDB taxonomy): domain Bacteria; phylum Verrucomicrobiota; class Verrucomicrobiia; order Chthoniobacterales; family UBA10450; genus JACCTI01. Next base: position 4,149 of record JACCZQ010000549.1, on the reverse strand, counting down.
GAGGTGCAGCTCTGCAGGGCGGCATGCCTGCTTGGAAATACTTCGCAAACCGCGTGCTCACGCTCGCCGAGAATCTTCTCCTCGGTGCAAAGCTCTCGGAGTATCACACTGGCTACCGCACGTTTTCGCGCAGTCTGCTGGAGCAGCTGCCGTTCGAGCAAAACTCCGACGACTTCGTTTTCGATAACCAAATCCTGGCGCAGATCATCTGGCTCGGGTGTCCCATCGGGGAGATTACGTGCCCGGCGCGTTACATGCCCGAAGCATCGTCGATCAATTTCAGGCGCAGCGTCCGCTACGGCTTCGGCTGCCTCTCCACGGCGCTGCAGTATCGCGCCGCCACCCTTCGCGGTGGCGGGCGGTTGTTCCCGCCACGCCACCGCTCCTGAGGGAGAAAATCACTCCGCGCGCAGAGCGACGATGGGATTCACCCGCGTGGCCCGTCGTGCCGGGATGAAGCACGAAGCCGCCGCCACCACGGTGAGCAGCGCCGCGACGGCGCCGTAGGTCAACGGATCAAGCGTGTTCACCTTGAAAAGAAAATCACGGAGCGCATCGCGGCCCAAAACGCCGAGTAACAGCGCCGCCGTGCCGATGCCGAGTGTCAGGCCGATCGCCAGCTGCAGCGCCCCCTGCTGCAGGACCAGGCGCATGATGCGAGCCGTGTTCGCGCCCAGCGCCATGCGAATGCCGAATTCCTGCGTCCGCTGATTCACGGAGAAGCTCATCACGCCGTAGAGACCGACCGCCGACAGCACCAGCGCCGCAATTCCGAAGATGGTGAACAGGTTCGCCGTGATCCGGTTGATCCCGAGAATCTCGTCGTGCAGACGTTCCGGGGTTCCGCCAAAGTAGACCGGCAGGTTCGCATCGATCCGAGCGACGGCCCGCCCAAGCGCCGGCCCGAGCGTTTCCGCACGTTGGCCGGGCCGTGGCCGCACCACCACCGTGACAAACTGCGGCGCCGGCGGCACGCCGAGCAGCGGGATGTAGAAGCCGGCGCTGTCTGCCTGGGTATTGAACGGCCCCTGCATCAGCGTGTCCGGCACCACGCCGACGATCGTGCGCCACTCCTCTGGCTGTGCCGGATTGAACTGCCGAATGCGCCGCCCGATCGGGCTCTCGTTGCCCCAATACTTCCGCGCGAAGCTGGTGTTGACGATCGCCACCGGCTGCCGCGCGTCGTTGTCATCAAGCGTGAAGTCGCGGCCTTCGATGATCTTCAATCCGAGCAGGTCGAAATAGCCGTCGGACACTGCCTCGGAATTCCCCAGCGGCCGGTCGCGATCGGTGACGTACGTCTTCCCGTCCACTTCATAGCGGCCGAAGTTTCCAAAGGTCATCCGGAAACGGGCGGTCATCGCCGCGCCGCTGAATTCTGGGCTCGAGCGGAGCTCCCGCACCGCGCGCAGGAAGAATTGCTGCCGCGCTTCCGAAGTCGGGTAGTCGCCCTCGAACAAGCCCATGCGCGCGCTATACACTGCCTCTTCGTCGTAGCCGTAATCCAGCGTGGTCTGGTTGCGGATCGACTTCACCTGGAAGGTGGCGGCGATCAGCAGCGCCGCACTCAAGGCGATCTGCGCGATCACCAGCACGCGAGTCAATGCATTGACGAGACGGCTGCTGTTGCCGCGCCCGCCTTCCTTCATGACTTCCGCCGGATTGGCGCGCGAGCTGAGCAGCGCCGGGATCAACCCGGAGGCCAGCGTCGCGAGCAAGGTGATCCCGACCGTAAACGCCAGCACCGGCCCATCGATGCTAAAGCTAACCCAGGAGGGCAGCGGATTCGGCAGTGCTTCGGTGGCGCGCACCAGCAAACCGAGCGCCCAGTGCGCCAACAGAATGCCAAAGACCGCGCCTAACGAAGCGACGAGCAGGCTCTCCGTCAGCATCTGCCGTACGATCCGCCACCGCGTCGCACCGAGCGCACCGCGGATCGCGAGTTCCTTCGCCCGCAACGCCGCGCGGCCGAACTGCATGTTCATCACATTGACGCAGGCGATGAGCAGCACCACCACGACGGCGCCAAGCATGGCGTAGATCGTCTGGCGCAGCTGTGGGCCGGTGAAGGCATTCAGGAGCGGCTGCACCTTGGCGGAGGTGAGCTGTCCGTTGGTCTTCGGATATTCTTTCGAGAGGCGGCGCGCCAGTTCTACGTATTCGAGGTTCGCCTGGTCCATCGTGACGCCGGGTTTCAGGCGGCCGATGACCTGGAGGCCGGTGGCGCTTCGATCTTCGCGCAGGCGGAGTGGGAATTCGTTGTAGTAGGGAACCCAGAGCTGCTCGTTCCCCGGGAATTTGAAGCCCGCCGGCATCACGCCGATGATTGTCGCGGACTTGCCATTGATGCGGATCGCCTGGCCGACGATGTTCGCGTTCCCACCGAAATCACGCTGCCAGATATCATGGCTGAGCAGCGCCACTTTCTCGGCGCCGGGCTTGTTATCTTCGGCCGTGAAATCGCGCCCCAGCACGGGCGACACGCCGATGATGCGAAGAAAATCCTCCGTCACATACGCGCCGGTGTAACGCTGTGGAGTGTTGTTGTAGGTAACGTTGATCGTCGATCCGCTCAGGTAGCCGACCATCATGGAGAGCGACTGCTGCGTCGCGCGCAGGTCTTCGTAATCTTGCGCCGTCGGAATAAAACCCGCGCCATTGTTGTTCTGATTCGCGTCCGCCTGTGGATCGACCAGGCCGATGCTTACCAGGCGATCCGCCTCTGGAAATGAGAAACCGCGGAGGACGAAGGCATTCACCACCGCGAATTGCGTCGTCACGCCGCAGATGCCGAGCGCGAGCACGAGAACAGCCAGGACGCAGAACGTCTTCTCCTTGAACAGCACGCGCAGACCGACCCGGATATCTTGGAGAAATGATTGGAAGAACATGAAGGGAGTTGGGAGTTGGGAGTTGGGAGTTGGGAGTTGGGAGTTGGGAGTTGGGAGTTGGGAGGTGGAGGTGGAGGTTGAGGTTGAAAGGGGCTGCGGCGCTGCGTGCTGCACCGCCCGGGCTGGGCCAGCTCCACGCTGGCGCGAGCCCGGAAGCAATGCAGTCGTTAGGCGCGCGGCTGCTGCACTTCCGCGGACTGTGCGAAAGCAGGACCGAAGCGGGCGGCGGTGACGGGGAGCGGCGTCACCGGCTGCAGCGCGGCGTGCCAGATCGAGAACACCGCGCTGCCAATGAGCAGCGCCGTAATCAGGGTTTCGGACAGGCCGCGTTCCTTCTCTTCGGAACTCACGAGCAGCGCGTAGGTGCTTGGGGAGTGGGAGTGAGTGTTTGTTTTCATATGCAGTTTTCGGTTAACGAGTGATCCTATATGCAAAGCGCATGCCAAGCGGATTATAATGTATTTAAACCGTTGTCCTTGAGATGTTTATCATCCTTAGGAAAAGCAGGCGCCGCTCGGCGGCTGTAGCGAGTGCGGGACGCGGCGTTCCGAAATTGGGAAGGAAAACCGGGCGCTGAATATCTCCTGCCACGGGCGAGCCACCGGAGGCGTTCGCAATCGATAAATTTGCCGTTTTCATCACCAGGAATGGGATGCGGCGAACCCGCTATTCAGATTCAGAAATCTTTTGCGGATCATCGCGCCCTCATTCACCAGACGCCGCCGCTCTCGTTTTTTGTCTATCCTAACGAGTTGTTCGTCCTCGGGTGCGGACGCTGCTGCCCGAGCCGCTTCGTGCTAAACCTGGCGTGGAGCGGACCTTGTCCGACGACGACATCTCGCGCGGAGCGCTCAATGCCGCTCGGATTGCTCCTAGTGCTCTGGCAGCCCTGTTCTGATGGGACACCACGGCGATCTCTGACTCCCTCGATCAGGTCTGGCACGGCACGCCGGGGTTTCGCCTGGGCGAGCGGCTCTCGACAAGTGCCGGAGGCACGACGGAATGAAGCCCGGAGCGGCGCGCAGCAGAGCTCCGGGTCTGCGCCAAGTTGGAGAACCCAACCCCCAGCGGGGGGGACAGCACGCACTCGACCACCATCTCACCCGCACGCGAGACACGCTCACCCATCGGTCCGTCGCCCCTTCCGGGGCTGGAGCACTTTCACGGCACCTGACCCCGGAGTTTCGCGCTCGCTGCACTCCGGGCTCTAATCCGCCGCACCTCCGGTGCTCTGCTCCGTGAAGCGCAGGCTCGGACC
>JACCZQ010000531.1 GCA_013695905.1 Chthoniobacterales bacterium | reverse complement strand
GTCGTCCTGCTCGACAGCATCACGCGATTGGCGCGTGGTTATAATACACTCCAGCCCGGGAAAGGCCGCACCATGTCCGGCGGTGTGGAAGCGAAGGCGTTGCTGAAGCCGAAACGATTCTTCGGCGCGGCCCGCAACGTGGAGGAGGGGGGCAGCCTCACGATTCTGGCCACCGCGCTCGTCGATACCGGCAGCAAGATGGACCAGGTGATTTTCGAGGAATTCAAAGGGACCGGAAACATGGAGCTGCACCTGGACCGGGGGCTCGTGGAGAAGCGGCTTTACCCGGCTATCCATGTGCAGCAATCCGGCACCCGCCGTGAAGACTTGCTCTACCACCCCGAGGAATGGGAGCGGGTGAAAGTGCTACGCAAAGCGATGGCCGCGCTGCCGCCGATTGAGGCGATGGAACAATTGATCGGCAATCTGCAGGCGACGAAAACCAACGCGGAACTGCTCCTGGCAGGGTTGAGATGAAACATCCAGGGACCAACCTCCAGGCACCAGAGAAGCTCCAAACATCAAACACTAGACACGTCTTGGCGGCGGTGTGGCTGCCTGGGGCTTGGTGTTTCTCTGGAGCCTGGATGTTGGCGCCTGGAGCTTCCTAAATGATCGCCCACGCACACGACCTCGCGGCGATTCTACCGCAGCTCGAGCCTGTCACTCGTGTCGCGGTTGATACCGAAGCGGACAGCCTCCATTGCTACTACGAAAAACTCTGTCTCGTGCAGCTCAGCTTCGGCGGGAATGATTATCTGGTTGATCCGCTCGCCAGCTTCGATCTGGCGCCGCTCGCGGCTGCGCTCGGCCGAAAGGAGGTCGTGCTGCAGGGGGCCGATTTCGACCTGCGCCTGCTCCGGCGCAGCATGAATTTCACGGCCGACCGCGTCTTCGACACCGTTATCGCGGCGCGGCTGCTCGGGATTCGCGAGTTCAGCCTCGCCGCGCTGGTTGAGCGTTACTTCGGCGTCACCTTGAGCAAAGGCTCGCAAAAGGCGAATTGGGCGCAGCGCCCGCTCCCGCCGAAGATGGAGGAATACGCCATGAACGACACGCGCTACCTGCTGCCGCTGGCCGAGAAGCTCGAAGCGGAGCTGCGGGCGAATGGCCGTTACGAATGGTTCCAGCAATCCTGCCAGCGCGCCCTGACGCAATCGGCCATCGAGCGGGTGCGGGACGAGGAGGAAGCGTGGCGCATTAGCGGTTCGGGGGCACTCTCGCCGCGGGCTTCCGCGATCCTGCGCGCTCTGTGGCGTTGGAGGGATCAGGAAGCGCAGGCGGTGGATCGCCCGTCCTTTCACATTCTCCAGAATCACCTCCTGATCGAGGCGGCGAAGAGTTTCGAATCCGGCCACACACCGGAGTTCCGCCACCTCTCCCCGCGGCGCCGTCGCGGCTTCATGGAGGCGGCGGAAAGCGCGCGGCAGCTGCCGGACTCCGACCTGCCGGTGCGACTACGGCGCAATGGCAAACGTCCGACGCAGGAGATGGAGCGATTGGCGGAAGAGATCCGGCGCCGGCGCGATGTGGCGGCGGAGGAGCTCGGCATCGACCCGTCGTTTATTGCGCCGCGGGCGGCGCTGGATTCGATCGCGGCCGATCACACGCGCAGCGACACACTGCTCGTGCCGTGGCAGCGCCATCTGCTGCAGGTTTAGCCGGCCAGCGCGGGTCAGCAGGCGGTTCGCTGCACCACAACCGCACGCGACGCAGCGTTGTTTGAAAGCTCGGCACAGTGGGGTAACTTGCCTCTCGTTCTTTCAACCCAGAAAACTGCTCTATGGAAACATCACTCGCACCCGCACCGAAGAAAGGTTACCCGCCTGCCTCTGAAGATTTTCTCCCGCTGCAGGGCACCGACTACGTCGAGTTCTACGTCGGCAACGCCAAGCAGGCTGCGCACTACTACAAGACCGCTTTCGGCTTCCAAAGCCTCGCCTATTCAGGGCCTGAAACCGGCAACAGGGAGACCGTGCGCTACGTCGTTCGTCAGAACAAATTGACGTTGCTGCTGACCACGCCGCTCCGGCCGGACAATCCCATCGCGGATCACATCGCCAAACACGGCGACGGCGTCAAAGTCCTCGCGCTGAAAGTGGAGAACGCCACCTCCGCGTGGCAGGAGACGACGAAGCGCGGCGGCAAGAGCTACATGGAGCCGACCACGCTGGAGGACGACCACGGCAAGCTGGTCATGAGCGGCATCCACACCTACGGCGAGACGGTGCATCTCTTCATCGAGCGCGGTGATTACACCGGCACCTTCATGCCCGGCTTCCGGAAGTGGGAGTCGAACTACAACCCGCCCGAGACTGGA
>JACCZQ010000502.1 GCA_013695905.1 Chthoniobacterales bacterium | reverse complement strand
CTCCCAAGCCCAAGCGGTCCCGCGTATCAAAATGACAATAAAAGTTTTCCGGGAAACTTTTGCGTGAGTGCGGAGGGAGCAGTCCGTGACAATAAAAGTTTTCCGGGAAACTTTTGGGTGCAGAGGGTGCAGAGAGAGCGATCCGCGATCCGCGCTGGCTTTTCCTTCGGGCGTGCCTACTTTGCCCCCCGATATTCCTCGTCATGTCCAAGCAGCAGCAACAGAATCCGAATCAGAATCAGAAGCAGGCGCCGAAGACCGCCATCTCGCCGACGCGCGATGAGAATTTTCCGGAGTGGTACCAGCAGGTGGTGCGCTCGGCTGACATGGCGGAAAACTCGGAGACGCGCGGCTGCATGGTGATCAAGCCTTGGGGCTATGGTGTCTGGGAGTTGATTCAGCGCCAGCTCGACGTGTATTTCAAAGATACCGGCCACAAGAACGCGTATTTCCCGCTGCTCATTCCGGTCAGTTATCTCGAGAAAGAAGCCGCGCACGTTAAGGGGTTCGCCACTGAATGTGCGGTGGTGACGCATCATCGCCTCGAAGCCGAACCGCAGGCGGATGGCTCGGTGAAAATGGTTCCGGCGGGAAAACTCAGCGAACCGTACGTCATTCGTCCGACTTCGGAAACGATCATCGGGGCGGCGTTTGCCCGCTGGGTGCAGAGCTATCGCGATCTTCCGCTGTTGATCAATCAGTGGGCCAATGTCATGCGTTGGGAAATGCGGCCACGCTTGTTTCTGCGCACGGCGGAGTTCCTCTGGCAGGAGGGCCACACGGCTCACGAGACTCCAGAGGAAGCGATGACCGAGACGCGGCTCATGCACGGCGTGTACGAAAAGTTTCTTCGCGAGCATCTCGCCATTCCGGCGATTCCCGGGGAGAAAACCGAGGCCGAGCGCTTTCCGGGTGCGCTCAATACGTTCACGGTCGAGGCCATGGTGCAGGATCGGAAAGCGATTCAGGCGGGCACGTCGCATTTCCTTGGGCAGAATTTCTCCCGCGCCAGCGGCATTCAATTCCAGACGCGCGACGGCAAGCAAGAGTTTGGCTGGACCACGAGCTGGGGGATGAGCACGCGCATGATTGGCACGGTGATCATGGCCCACGCCGATGACGATGGACTGGTCTTGCCGCCGCGGATCGCGCCGACGCATGTCGTCATCCTGCCGATCACGCCGAAGGAGGAAACCCGCGCCGCGGTGCTGGAAGCAGCCGACAAGCTGGCCGCGGAGCTGCGGCAAATCTCCTACCACGGCGCCGCGATCGAAGTGGAAGTGGACCGGCGGGATCTCGGCGGCGGCGTGAAGAATTGGGAATGGATTAAGAAAGGTGTGCCGCTCCGGGTGGAGATCGGTCCGCGCGATCTGGAGTCGGGAAACGTCGCTGTCACGCGCCGCGATCAGCCGGTGAAAGCGAAGGAGTTCCTCCCCTCCGGCGAATTTGTCGCCAGGGCCGCTGAGTTGCTCTATGCGATCCAGCAGAATCTTCTCGCGCGTGCGCAACAGTTCCGCGACGAGAATACCCGCGTCATCGAGACGAAGGAGGAGTTCTACGATTTCTTCACGCCGAAGAATCGCGAGAAGCCGGAGATCCACGGCGGTTTCGCGCTCGCGCATTGGAACGGCACCCGTGAGGTGGAGGAGCAGATAAAGAATGACCTGAAGGTGACCATCCGCTGCATCCCGTTTGGAGAAGGGGAAGCAGGCACATGCCCGTTCACCGGGATGCCCAGCGCGCAGCGGGTGGTCTGGGCGAAGTCGTATTAGTGTTCGTGCCCGTGGATCGCTGCTGCCGCGAGGCGCAGAACGGTTGACGCACTTTCGCTGCGCCTGTTAATTCACCATCGCATGGCGACGGAAATGAAGCTTTACAGCCGCGAATGGTGCTCGTGGTGCATCGATGCGAAAGAATGGCTGACGGAACGTGGCTATCAATTCACTGAAGTCGATGTCGGTCAGGATCGCGCCGCCTATCAGGAAATGACCGAATTGTCGGACCAGACCTATGTCCCGACGCTCGCGGCAGGGGATGAAGTGCTCGCAAATTTCGATACCGATCAGCTGGAGAAATTCCTGACCGAGCACGGAATCAAACCTTAATGCTGTTCGGCCTTTTCCTGACGCTGGGCGTCGCCGTGCTCAGTGTCGCCCTGCGCAGCTACCAGAATCCCCTTGCTCAGAAAGCGGGAGCGTTCGGCATTCTGGTCGCGACGTTTCTGTTCATTTACTTCCTGAGCGGCAGTTGGCTCGCCGGACTGGGCGGCGCGCTCGTGTGGCTCTTATTGCCGTGGCTGGAAATCCTCACCCGCATCCGCGCGCTGCGCCTGCCGAAGGAGAAGACGCTGCGTCCGAAGAGCCCGCCTTCCGCGGAGGTTTTCCCGTCGTTGAATGAGATCACGCGCGAAATCGAGAACGAAGGCTTCGCGCACGTCAACGACGCCGGCTGGGACTGGGAAGATTACCGGCAGTTCTTCCGCTTATTTTACCGCGACGAAGATCGGGCGCAGGCGTCAATCTGCCTGAACGAGCAGAATGATCTCTCGTTTTATTATCTGCGAATTTCCTCCCGGGCGGAGGATGGCACCATCTGGACGACCTGGAATTATCCACTCTCCTACGGCCTGAAGCTGACTCCGCAGTTCCGGATCAACCGGCAGCGCCCCGATCAGTCATTCTGGCAGCTCTACCAGAGCCACAAGGAATACCTGCGGGGCAACCTGGTGGAGACCAGCGTCATCACGCCGATGGACGAGGATCGCATCCAGGCGGAGATCGAGAACGACCTGAAGGATCAGATCGCGCACAACCTGGAGAAAGGCGTTCTCAAGCCGGCGAACGAGAACGAGGTGAAGTATTCCTGGCGGGGAATGATGTATCTTTGGTGCCAATTCCTGCTGGATTTGGTTCGGCTATAAACTCTTCCTCTCCCTCTTAATCTGCTCTCTGTCAGCAGCAGCAGAAGAAGATTAAGAGGAAGAGGAAGAGCGGGCAGCGGCCCGGAGCCTCAGACCGTCATCACTTCGGCTTCTTTACGTTCGAAGTGTTCGTCGATTGATTTGACAAATTTGTCGGTCAGCTTCTGCACTTCCGTCTCGGTGTCGCGTAATCCGTCCTCCGTCAGCTCGCCAGATTTTTGCAGCTTCTTCGCGTCATCCATGGCGGTGCGGCGGTTGGCCCGCACTCGCACCCGCGCTTCTTCCGCCATCTGTTTCAGCGATTTCACCAGGTCGCGGCGCCGTTCCTCCGACAGCTCCGGGATCGGCAGGCGGATCAGTTTACCGTCCACCAGCGGCGTGATGCCGAGCTTCGATTCCTTCAGCGCTTTCTCGATGTCGCGCACCGTCGAGGCATCGAACGGCTGCACCACCAGGAGCCGCGGCTCCGGCGTCGTGATCAGAGCGAGTTGCTTCAGCTTCATGGCTGAGCCGTAGGCGGTCACGTCCACGTTTTCCACGAGCGCAGGCGACGCTTTCCCTGTCCGCACGCTGCTGAATTCGTGCACCATGTAATCGACGCTCTTCTCCATCGCGTCTTCGGCTTCGAACAGGATTTCTTCGGCGCTCATGGTGTGGCAAAGAAACGTCCGGAAGAGAACAATCGCAATGGCGAATTCGGAGGGGCCCTAATCCGAAACGGTGGTGCCGACGGTTTTGCCGAGCACCGCGTCCGTGAAGTTTTCCGGCCGGCTCATGTCGAAGACGATGATCGGAATTTTGTTGTCCATGCAGAGGCTGAACGCGGTGGAATCCATCACCTGCAGCCGCTGCGTGAGCGCTTCGCCGAAGCTGAGTCGCTCGTAGCGTTTCGCGTTCGGATTTTTGTTCGGATCGGAATCGTAAACGCCGTCCACCTTTGTCGCCTTCAGAATGACATCGGCGCGAATCTCGCTCGCGCGTAATGCCGCCGTCGTGTCGGTGGAAAAATAAGGATTACCCGTGCCGGCAACGAAGATCACTACGCGCCCGATTTCCAAATGCCGGATGGCGCGCCCGAGGATGAACGGCTCCGCGACGTTGCGCATGTCGATCGCGGTCTGCACCCGGGTCTCGACGCCCATTTCTTCGAGGCCGCTCTTCAGCGCGAGACCATTGATAACGGTCGCGAGCATGCCCATGTAATCGGCGGTCGTCCGGTCCATCCCGCTGTGGCTGGCAGAGAGTCCCCGCCAGATATTACCGCCGCCGATGACGATCGAGGTTTGCACCCCCAGCTCGTGGACCGCTTTCACGCAGCTGGCGATCTCCCGCACGATCTGGGGCGAGATATTCTCTTTCGCTCCTTTTTCGCGCAACGCTTCGCCGCTCAGTTTTATGACGACGCGCTTGTAGAGGGGCGCGGCTGTTTCGCTTTGCATGGCCGGAAAGATGAACCAGAACAGCCGCACCTTGGGAAGCAAAATGCGAGCGGGGTGTGACAGCAGCCGCGGCGGAGTGTGCGGTGCACCACCTGGCGTGAGATGCCTCAGCGGCTCGCCCGCTGGGGAAGAGCCGCCTGGCTACGGCGTTGGCGGGACAATCGCCGCCTGCGCCAGCCATGGGTTGCCGCGGAGCAGATCGGCAGCGGGCATCCGCTTTTTGCCTTCGAGTTGCACCTCCTCGAGCAGCAATGTCCCACCTGTAGCGGCCACGGCCATGCGGCCATCCGCGACAAACAGCTCGCCTGCAGGCCGGGCCGAGGGTGCAGCAGCCGGACGGGCGCGCAGGATCTTCAGTTTGCGATCACGTCCTGCTGCATCGCGGAGCACAGAGTAAGCACCAGGCCAGGGATGGAAGGCGCGAATTTTGCATTCAATCACCTCGACTGGCTCGCGCCAGTCGATCGCGCCGTGCTCCCGCTCCAGCTTCGGCGCGTAAGTCGCCTCGGCGTCGTTCTGCGGAAGGCGCGGCGCGGTGCCGGCGGCGAGCTGCTGCAGCGCATCGGACAAGGCCGCGGGCGCGAGTTCGGCGAGGCGGTCGTGGAGGGAGCCGCCGGTTTCGTCAGGCGCGATCTTGATCCGCGATTGCAGCAGCATGTCGCCAGTGTCCAGCCCTTCGGCCATGTACATGACGGTGAGACCGGTCTCGGGGTCGCCGCTGGCGATCGCCGCCTGGATGGGAGCCGCGCCGCGATGTTTCGGCAACAGGGAGGCGTGCAGGTTGAGGCAGGCGAGGGTGGGAATTTCGAGCACGGCGCGTGGCAGGATCTGCCCGTAAGCCATCACCACGATCACCTCCGGCTGCAGCTGCTGGATGGCGTGCACCGCCTCGGCGTGTTTGATGCGCTGCGGCTGCAACACGGGAATGTCCAGGCCCGCGACGATTGCTTTTGTCGCGGTTGGTGTGATGCGCTGGTCGCGGCCGACCGGCTTATCCGGCTGCGTCACGAGCGCCACCAGCTGGTGCTTCTCCGCCTCCACTAACCAGCGGAGCACCGGCAGGCCGATCTCCCCGGTGCCGATGAAAACAACGCGCATCGGCGCGTCAAAGATGCAAGCGAGGAGCTGGTGCAGCTCGCCGGGCGCGGCGCGGCGTCGCAGCCTGAGCCATCAATTTCTCGCCTGCCGTCACTTCCCGTTGCCCGACGGAGGAGGCGCAGCCGGTGCAGAGGTAATCGTAAACTTCCTTGTCGGGCAGGATCAACAGGAGCCGCTCGCGCACTGGCATCGCTGCCTTGCACTTGTCGCAGTAGAGGCTCGAGGCCGTGAAGTTCTCAAATTGCTGCTGGCTCATGCTGCCCATTCGCCCCGTCGTTTACCTGTTCGAGGATATGCAGCAAAACTTTGGCTGGAGGTTCCGTCGCGTCAATGCAGGTGATGCGGTCCTTCCCGTAGTAGCTGAGCACCGGCTTGGATTCATTCTCGTAAACTGAGAGCCGCCGCTTGATCACATCCTCGTTCGCGTCGTCGAGGCGGTTGTCTTTCAGCGCCCGCTTCTTCAGCCGCGCGTAGAGGGCGGTGCGATCCGGGCAGGAGAGGTGGAACACCTTCTGCACGTCGATGAGTTCATCCATGATCTTCGCCTGGCCGACATTCCGCGGAATGCCGTCGAGCACCAGGGTGTCGATATCGGGTTTAAACTCGTGGCCGTCGACGGCCGCATCGATGCGCGCTTTCCAGAGCTGCACAGTGATCTCATCCGGCACGAGCTGACCTTTACTCGAGTACTCGAGGAACGCCCGGCCAACCTGCGTGCGTGTATCGATGGAGCGGAAAACGTCGCCGCAGGCGCAATGGAAAAAGCGCGGGATTGTCCCCAGCGTTTTGCCCTGCGTACCTTTGCCGCTGCCGGGAGGGCCGAAGAGGAGATAGGTCTGATATTTCATGGGCGCGCGTGTTTATAGGCGGAACGTGCCGTTCCGCACAAGGCATTACGGCTTCCTGCAGGGGAAGTTCGACAGCCGCTGTTCCTTTCGCTCCCCACGGACTCCGGTCCCGGCAAGAACTCCGGATCAGCTCGCGGACTCGGTGACGGGATCGACATTCACGCGACGGCCCGCGCGATCGAATTTCACCCGTCCATCGACGAGCGCGAAGATCGTGTAATCGCGTCCCAATCCCACGTTCCGGCCGGGCACAAACTTGGTGCCGCGCTGCCGGATGATGATGTTCCCTGCCACGACCGCTTCGCTACCGAATTTCTTCACGCCGAGCCGTTTGCTAACGCTATCGCGGCCGTTCTTGACGCTGCCCTGTCCTTTTTTATGTGCCATTGGGGAGGTTGAGAGTTGAGAATTCTAAAAGTTGCGCGCGGCGCCGTTATTTCGACGAGCCGAGGCTGATTTCGGTGATTTTCACTCGCGTCAGTTTCCGGCGGTGGCCGACGGTGCGGTGATAGCCTTTGCGGCGGCGGTATTTGAAAGCGATGACTTTCTTATCCTTGCGTTGCTCGAGGACTTCGCCCGTGACGGTCGCGCCTTCGATCAGCGGACTGCCCTGGGTGAAATTGTCACCGTCGCCGGCGAAGAGCACATCGGCGAAAACGCCTTCCGTGCCGACTTCAGCGTCGAGAAAATCCACATCGATGATGTCGCCGGTGGCGACACGGTGCTGTCGGCCACCAGTTTTGATAATTGCGAAAGCCATGGCTGTTCCTTGGGAAAAGAGGCGAAAACTCACACGGCTTGGTGTGGTTGACAAGTAGAAACTCCGCCCCGGAGCAGGAACTGGTGAGCCGTTCCGATTCGCGCCGAAGACCGCGCCCTTAATCCAGCGAGAATACCTCCACCAGCGCGACGCCCCTGCCGCCGCCGACTCGGCGGACAATGGCGGTGTAGCCCATGTTGCCGGCCGGCAAAGTGGCAACGATCGCGGATTCGAGCGCATGACTCGGTGGGACGGTGGTGGCGATAATTTCCGCCGGGTTAGAAGCGTCGCCCCAGTTGTCGTTTGAGGCGATCAGCCCCGTAGGGGAGATGCCGTTCAGCCATGGGATACGTAACGCGGTGCCTCACAGCTGGCCCGACACCAGGAACGTGATCTCACCTTTTGCCGGGCGCGCTTCGTAATGCGCGAGCAGTTCTGTCGCGGTGCCCCGGCGGAATTCCTCGAACTTCTTCGTTAGCTCCCTGGCTACGCAGAGCTGCCGCTCCGGCATTATTTCCGCGCAGGCAGCGAGTGTTTTGTTGATCCGATAGGGGGACTCGAAGAATACCGTCGTCTCCGCCCGCTTCGCCGCCGCCCGCAGCTCGCGTTCACGTCCGCCGCTTTTCACCGGCAAAAACCCTTGAAAGCAGAACCGCTCCAGCGGGAACCCGGAGCCGACCAGCGCCGTCAGGATAGCGGAGACGCCGGGGATGATGGTGTAAGGCAGCTCCCGCTCGATGCAGGCGCGGATCAGCCGGGCGCCCGGGTCTGAGACGCCCGGCATGCCAGCATCGGTGATGAGCGCCACGTGTTCGCCGGCTGCCAGGCGCTCGGACAGCTCAGCTGTGCGCATCGCCTCGTTGTGCTGATGGTAGCTAACGAGCGGCTTTCGGATTTCAAAATGCCGCAGGAGATTTCCGGAGTGACGCGTATCCTCTGCCGCGATCACGTCGGCGGCCTTTAACGCCTCCAGCGCGCGCAGGGTGATGTCATCAAGGTTGCCGATCGGAGTGCCGATGACATAGAGCATCCGGGAGCATGCGGCAGAAATCGCGGCCGCGCTATCACGGCCCGCAGCACGTGCCGCTCACCACCTCCTGGTGCGGCTCCGGGTTGAGGAAAAGAAAACGGGCGACCAGAAAACCTGATCGCCCGTGGGGGGAAGTGTCACCGCATTGGGGATTGAACCGCAACGCGGGACGTCGACCGGGATCGCTCCCTAGTCGAGATTGCTGCTGCCCTCGAGGGAGGAACCGCCGCGATCGAGCGAGGAGCCGCCCTTGTCGAGCGACGAGCCGCCCTTGTCGAGCGAGGAGCCGCCCTGCAGGTTCTGCTGGCCACGACCGCCGCCCTTTGCGTCCTTTTCCGGGGTGAGGTCGTCAACTTTCACTTCCGGCTTCTTATCGTCTTGATCTGCCATAACTACTGTTCCTTTCGCTTGTTGTGGGTTGATGAGGTGTCGGTCGCGCCGAATAACAACTGCCGACCGCCGCGGACGTTCTTTTTGGGTATGAGATCATCCAGGCGGATTAGCTTGTCTTTCTCGCTCTCCGGCTGTGGTTTTTTTGTTTCCTCAGCTTGCGCATCGTTTTCGTTTGGAGTGGATACGCTCACCTCAGGTCTTTCTATTAACATCCCGCGTGCCAGCTCCGAAGACACAGCTCAGATTGCGGTGCAGCAACCCTGAGCCACCGATGGATCTGCTGCGCGATGAGCCACTTAAGCGTCACGAAGAAATCGGCGCCAGCTTGCCCGGTGCAGTCTCTGCTGCTGCTGGCGTGGCCTCATTTTCGGACCGCTCTGGCTTCGGTTCTGGACCGGTGGCATCAGCTTTAGGCAACGAACGCAGATGCCGCGCCAGCGTCGAGCGGGAGATGCCCAGCAGCCGCGCCGTTTGCCGCTGATTCCGGTGCGCCAGGCCGTAAACAAACTCCACATGCCGCGCCACCGCCGCACCGAGCGAGAGGTCTGTCGTGTCCGTCGCGGAATCAATCGCGTGCCTGGAGCTTTTCGCCGGCGTCTCGTCCTCGCCCGTATGGACTAGATCGGGTGAAAAGATCACGTGCTCCGGCCTGATCACCTCGCCCTCGCAGAACAGCACCATCGTCCGGACGGTGTGGCTCAGCTCCCGCAGGTTCCCGCGCCAGTCATAGGCGAGCAGCCGCGCCATCGCTTCCGGATGGATCGCGGTAATCATCTTTCCTTCACGCGCGGCAGCCGCTTTCAGTTCTGCCGCGATCAGCGAAGGCAACTCCTCTGTGCGCTCCCGCAGCGGCGGAATCAGCAGCGTCAATCCATTCAGACGGTGGAACAGATCCTCGCGAAATTTCCCCTGCGCCACCCGCTCCCGCAGCGAGCAATTCGCGGCGCAGATCACCCGCACATCGCAGCGCAGCATCCGCTCCGAGCCCAGCCGCTCGAATTCGCCGTACTCCAGCGCCCGCAGGATTTTCACCTGCGCCAGCGAGCTCATCTCCGAGATCTCGTCCAGGAACAATGTCCCGCCGTGCGCGAGTTCGAACTTTCCCTTCACCGTCGATTGCGCCCCGGTGAACGCCCCCCGCTCATGCCCAAAGAGCTGGCTCTCCAGGAGCGTGTCGCTCATCGCCGAAGCATTGAATGCGATAAACGGTTTCCCGGCCCGCAACGAAGAGTTGTGGATCGCGTGCGCCAGCAGCGTCTTCCCCGTGCCGGTCTCGCCGAGGATCACCACCGGCACATCGGACTTGCACGCCAAGGCGCCGAGCCGCAGGCAATTCGCCATCGCCTGGTTCGTGGTGGTGAACTGCTCCAGCTTGAGCGTCGAGAGGGCGGGCTGCATCTGCTACTCCTTCATGTTCTCCCGCAGCTGCCGGATCGGGTCGAACGCGTACTCGATCAACGTCCGCCGCCCCGTGACCACCCGCGCCTCACCGCGCATGCCCACCGCGAGCGTGAGTGGCTTGCCGCCGATCGGCGTCACCTTCTCATCGAGCGACGCCAGCGCCACAAAATGGGAGCCGGTGGCATTCGTCACCACCGACGGACTGATCCAGTCCAAATTCCCGCTCAAGGCGCCGTAACGCTGGTAGGGAAACGCCTCGAAGAAAAACCGCACCCGCTGCCCCACCGCGAGCTTGGGCAGACTGCCTTCCTGCAGCACCAGCCGCGCCCGCGGTTTCGACTCCAGCCGCGCCAGCTGGCAAAGCTCCTGCCCGCTCTGCACCACGCTGCCGGCGCTCCGCTGCGCCACGGAGATCACCACCGCATCATACGGCGCGCGGATCGAGAGCAGGTTCTGCTCAGAGTTTTCGAGATCGGTCTGCAGTGCCGCCAGACGCTGCCGGATTTTTTCAATCTGCGACATCTCATCGCCGCGCCGCCTCGAGTAATCCATCTCCATCCGTTTCCGCTCGAGATCCACCTGCTGCACGGTCCGCTGGGCGACGCTGTGATCCTTCTCCGATTCCGCCGCCTGCAGCCGCAGCCGCAGCAGCTCTACCTGCGAAATTCCGCCCGTTTGCGACAGTCGCTCCATCCGCTCGGCCAGCTCGCTGCTCGTCTTCGCGTGCTTCTCCCGAAATCCCACTTCGCTCTCCGCCTGCGCCAGCTCCGCCTTCTTGATCTCGATCTGCGACTCGTAGGCTGCGTCGGCCTTCGCCAGGCTCTCTTCCCGCGCGCGCAGATCCTCCGTGAGAGCCCGCCGCTCCGTATCGAGTCCGCGCACTTCATCCGACCGCAGCACGAACAGCTCCGCGCCTGCCTGCACGCTCTCGCCTTCGGTGATCGCCACCCGATGCACCACGGAAAGTCGCGGCGACTGGATCGGATCCGCTCCCTCCCGCGGCACCAGCACGAACGGGCAGGTTTCCGTCTCCGGCAGATGCACCGTGATGGCCACCAGCATCGCGATGGCGAAGAACGAGATCAACAACCACGCGATGAACCGCGCCACCCACGAGGGCGGGTCCTGCGGCAGCATCTCCGATTCCGTTTCGATCGAATTGCGATTGGCAAGTTGCGTAGCCATGCGTCAGATCCCCAGCTGCTGGCTGGAGAGGTAGAAATAGAGACCGCGCTGCGCCATCAGCTGGTCGTGGTTGCCGATCTCCGCCACCATCCCTTGCTCCAGGACCACGATGGTGTGCGCCTCGCGGATCGTGCTCAGCCGGTGGGCGATCACGATCGACGTCCGGCCCGACATCAGCCGGCCGAGATTATCCTGGATCGCGCGCTCGCTTTCCGTGTCGAGCGCACTGGTCGCTTCGTCGAAAATCAACACCGGCGGGTTGTTATAAATCGCCCGCGCGATCGCGATCCGCTGCTTCTGCCCGCCGGAAATGGAGAGGCCGCTTTCGCCAATCTTCGTGTCGTAGCCGAGGGGCAGCCGCATGATGAAATCGTGCGCGCTGGCGGTCTGCGCCGCCGTCAGCACGCGATCGAAATCCGGCTCCGCGTCGCCGAACGCGATGTTCTTCGCGATC
This sequence comes from Chthoniobacterales bacterium, assembly GCA_013695905.1. Classification (GTDB taxonomy): domain Bacteria; phylum Verrucomicrobiota; class Verrucomicrobiia; order Chthoniobacterales; family UBA10450; genus JACCTI01. Next base: position 8,224 of record JACCZQ010000502.1, on the reverse strand, counting down.
GTCTCGTTAAACATGTGGTTCTCCTGCAGCACCATCCCGATGTGCCGCCGCACATCGCGGTAGTTCAGCGTCTTCAGGTCCACGTTATCGAAGAGAATGGTCCCCTCCGTCGGCTCCAACAGGCCCGCGATGAGCTTGATCAGGGTCGTCTTGCCGCAACCGCTGCGGCCGACGAACGCCACCATTTTCCCGGGGGCGATCTCCAGGTTGATATTCGAGAGAATATTCGGCGCCTCCGGACCGCCATATTTGAAGCTGGCGTTCCGCAATTCGATCCGCCCCTCGAGGCTGTGCACCGGCGTCAGGTGCGAGCGGTCGCGGCCCTGCTCCGGCTCGTGCTCGAAGATGTCGTTCAGCCGGTTCAGCAGGACGGCGGCCAGCTGCATGTTATCCCACACGCCCAGCGTCCGCAGAATGCCACCGTAGGCCATCGCCGTCAGCGCGCTGAACGCGACAAAGCCGCCCACGCTGAGGCTGCCGTTCATCACCTGGTTCGCGCCGACCCAGAGGAAGATCGCCGTCGAAAGCATGCCGACCGTCTGCAGCACGCTGTCATAAGTCATCACGATGAAGGAAGAGCGGAAAATCTTCTGCGAAACGGACAAAAATTCGTTCAGCATCGTGTCGCGGAAGACAGTTTCCGCGGCGGCGGCCTTCACGGCTTCGATCCCCTTGATCGCATCGATCTGGTGCGAGCTGTATTTCCCCTGGCTCTCTTCCACGCCGGCGAAGAGCGGCTTCAGCACCTTGCTCGAGAAATACATCATCCCGATGTAAATCGGCGTCGTGCACAGGAACGCCAGCATCAGCACCGGGCTGTAGAGCGCCATCAAACAGAGCGCCGCAATCAGCGTCACCATCGCCAGGATGGCTCCGATTCCCTGCCCGACCGCAAACTGCCGCACCTGCCGCGCGCCATCGAGCCGTCGCTGGATGTCGCCCGTGCGCCGGCTGGAGAAGTACGACATCGGCAGCGAGAGCAATTGCCGGCTCAGAAAATCGAGAATCGCGGTGTCGAGCCGCACCGCCGCGAAGGCGAGCAGATACTGCTGCACCAGCGTCGAGGCCTGCATGAAGAACAGCGCCGCCGCCATTCCCATGAGGATCAATTTCAGCAGCCCGATGTCTCGTTCGACGATGACCTTATCGACCACCATCTGCGTGAAGATGGGGAACAACATCTGCAGGAACGACACCCCCACCGCGAGGAGCAGCACCTGCAGCAGGATGGTGCGGAATTTCTTCAGGAACGGCAGCACCCACGTGATGCTGGTGCGGCTCTCCGGCGCCTGCGCAAACGCCGTCGTGTAGTCAAAGAGCGCCGCGTAGCCCGACCACTTCAGCTCGAATTCCTGGCGCGGAATTTTGCGAATCGTCGTCCCGGGATCGGCGACGCGGACGAACTTGTCGTTCACGTTGAAGAGCACCATCCAGTGATTTCCCTCCCAATGGATGATCGCCGGAAGCGGCATCTGCGAGAGATTCCGCAGCGACACCTTGAGCGCGCGGGCGGCCAGCCCCAACTCCGTGGCGGCGCGGCAGATCGCCTTCAAACTCGTGCCATCGGTGGAGGTGTGGCACAGCTGCCGGATACGCGTGAGACTCACCTTCCGCCCGAAGTGACGGCAGATCATCCCGAGACTGGCGGCGCCGCAGTCCATCTCGTCGATCTGCTGCACGTGCGGGATTTTCCGGATGTGGCCCTGGCGTTTGCGGAAGAATCCCTGCTCGTCGGCGAATGGGTCCGCGCCATTGCTGCTCTCTTTCGGCGGCGGGTCGATCGCCACCTTGTTGTGCGTCGCCGCTTCGGCCGGGAGATTCTCGGTGGTGAAATCCAGCGGCACCCGCGCTTCGGTCTTGGCCTGGTATTGCGCCAGCCGCTCCTCCATGAGCCGGCCAAATTCCGGATACTGCCGCTTCAGATCGCGCACTGCTTCGGGCTCGAGTGCGAGCAGGCGGCAATCGCTGTGCGCCTCCACCGAGGCAGCGCGCGGTGAGCCATTCAGGATGGAGAGCTCCCCGAAGAAATCGCCGTCGCGGTAAAACGCGAGATTCCGCTGCGGCCCGTCCGTGCCGGCAAACGCCCGCGCCCGGCCTTTCTCGAGGATGTACATCGGCCCCGCCTCTTCACCTTCGCGGATGATCATCGCGCCTTTCGGCACCTCCACCGGCTGGAGCTTCTCGATCACACTGCGCAGCGCCGGCGTCGGCAGGCGCCCGAAGTTGCTGAATTCATAGAGGAAACCCTGCAGCGCGCGGTGGCGCTTGGTTATTTCCATCTGGTGCCGCAGCTCCGGCACGTGCGCGCACAAATCCAGGAAATCCGCGCGATCCAGCCTCAGACAATCCACCGCCGTGCTGCAACGCACCATCGCCATCCGAATGCCGCCGTCGCCCACCGCCGCTTCCCCAAACACGTCGCCCGGCCGCAGCGTGGCCAGCGCAATTTCGTTGCCGTTCTGGTCCACCTTGATCGCCCGCGCGCGGCCGGAGAGCAGCACATACAAAGAGTCGGCGGGGTCCCCCTGCTGCACGATCACTTCGCCAAATTCGTAATGCTCTTCGCGCAGCAGCGGGCGCAGCTGGTCGAAGTGCGACTCCGGCAGGAACCGGAACAGCGACGAGCGTTGGAGGACTTCTTCGTCTTGCGTTCTCATGAGGGGGAACTCAGCACGATCCAGCGAATGGAGCCGGAGGTCAGCTCCGCGAAATGCCGGTCCAGCAGCCGCTGATCGATGCGCGGGCCGACCTCGGGATCGTCGAGTTTTGGTTCCCGTTTGCCGATCAACCGCACCAGCTGAAAGCCATCGCCGCGCGCCACCGGTTCCAGCACTGTGCCCGGCGTCGAGCTGAGGTACTTCTGCTGCACGGCCGGATCGATATCCTCCAGCACCAGCTCCCGCCGCCGGTACGGATAGCGGCCTTCCTGCGCCACTTCCTCCATCTCCATGCCATCATCGCGCACGCAGAGGAACGCCTCCTGCGCCGCGCCTTTCGAGTCGAGCTCCATCATCTCCACCTCGAAGCGCGTCAGCGGCAACCGCAGCGCGCTCATCTCCCGCTCCCGCTGCTCCGGCGAAATCACCCGCGCGCACCGCTCCCGGAACCCTGCTTCCGCGGCCAGCATCTCATCCAGCCACGGCCGCTCACGTCCCAATCCGGCCAGCCACTCCGCCACGTCGGGCACGCGGGTGCGGAACAGCTGCTCCTCTTCCGCGAGCAGCGGCGGCGGGATCTCCGCCCCTTCGCTCGCCAAACATGCTGCTACTCGCCACGCCAGCCGCGTCGCTTGCCGGTCCAGCTCGCCCGAGAGCGTCAGCTCGGCGGTGAGCAGCTCCCGCTGCTCCAGCGACGCGCCGTGGAACGGCAGAGCAGGAGGTGCGACACGGCTGCCGAACGTTTTTTCCCAATAAGCGCGCGCGAAAAATTCACTGAAATCCAAAAGCGTGAGCAAACGCGCCTCGAGCCATTTCTCGGTTTCCTCGGCGGTGATCAGATCGTGTTTGTAGCGGAACGCAATGGCGGAGGAGTTCAGCGCGTCCTGCGCGACCTCGGCGCCGGAGCCGGTGGCTTTCCGTTCCGCCTCGACCTGCAGCAGCAGCTTGCGCCAGGAGGGTTCCAGCTCGCCACGGAAATGTGCGGCGTCCAAAATGTCGCGCGCGGTAAAACTGGCGGCACCGGACGTGAAAACGACGCGGTCCCCTTTTGCGACTGTGGCAGCGCTTGGCATGCAGATTGCGGGTTTAGGGAGAATGGCGGGATAAGTCCAGCCCCCTTTGCCCGTCGCGGGCGGGACGGAGCATCCTACCGGCGCGGGAATCCGCTTTTCCGACTACGAGCAGCCGACCTGCTGGATCAGTGAGTCGAGCTTGTTCAGATCGACCGGCTTGATCAGGTGATGGCTGAAGCCGCCATCGTGGCTCTTCTGGATATCCTCTTCCATCCCGAAGCCGGTCAGGGCAATCCCCACCACCGGACGGCTCGCCGTCAGCTGCTGGATCAACTCCACACCCGTCCCATCCGGCAACCCGATGTCGCTCACCAGCACGTCGAATTCCTCCTGTCCCGCGATCTCGAGCGCACGCTGGAGATTATGCGCCGGCTGCACCTGATAGCCGCGGCGACGGAGCAGCTGCGTGAGCGAGCGATTCGTATCCTCGTGGTCCTCCACCAGCAGGATACGGAGCGCTTTCCGCTCTGCAGTCGCACTCGCGGTGCCGTTCGTCTGCGTCTCCACATCCTTCTCGGGCAACGGAAAGACCGCCGTAAAAGTCGCGCCTTGATCGCGCCCCGGACTCTCCGCTGTGATGCGGCCGCAGTGGGTTTCCACGAGCGCCTTGCTGATCGCCAGGCCGAGCCCAAGCCCGCCCAGACGCGCCCGCTCCCCCTGCTCGAACGCGTGGAAAATCTTCGGCAGCGATTCCGCGTCAATGCCCACGCCGGAGTCGGCGACCTCCACACAAAAGCTCCCCTCGCCGTCGTTGCTGGTGCGGATGCGGAGATCGCCACCGTTCGGTGTGAATTTCACCGCGTTCTTGATCAGGTTCCAAAAAATCTGCTGCAGCCGCGCGGGATCCGCCTCGAAACGGAACCGGGCCGCGGCGAAGTCGAGCTGCAGCTGCAGGTTTTTCTCATCGATTCCGGATTCGCAAATTTCGACCGCATTCCGCAGAAGCTCGTGTGCGTCCACGGGCTCCAGGCTTAGCTGCACCTTCCCTTTGCTGATGCGGGTAAGATCGAGCAGATCGTCGATGAGCCGCGCCTCCAGCTCGACATTGCGCCGGATCATCTGCAGCGACCCGCGGATTTCATCGGGGATATTTTCCTCGTGCTCGAGCGAGAGCAGGGTGGTGAGCACCGGCATGAGCGGCGTCCGGAGCTCGTGGCTGAGCATGGCGAGGAAGCGATCCTTCGCCAGGTTCGCGCGCTCCGCTTCGTTGCGCGCTTTTTGTGCGGACTGATAGAGCGAGGCGTTATCCAGCGCGATTGCGGCGCGGCGTGCCAGCTCCTCGGCGAGCGCCATTTCGCCGGGGCCGCAGGCGCGGCCGCTCTCGACATTCACCAGGGTAATCGCGCCCAGCACGCGACCGCGCGCTACCAGCGGCACGGCGATGAAGCATTGCGGCCGCAGCCCACGCACAAAAGCGCGCGTGGTTTCATCCTCGAACATCAGCTCCAGCGTCTCGTCTGTGATCTCGGCTACTTCCGGCTCGCCGGTGTGGAACACCCGCGTGCCGCCGTGGCGGGCGGAGAGACTGGACGGATAATGCTGCTGTAGCTCGCGCAGCTTCTCCTGTTGCGCGGGATCACGATGCGCCACCGCCACCTGCCGCAGCGTCCCGCCTTCCTCCGCCATGTCGATGATGCAGAACTCGGCGAGCCGCGGCACTGCCAGCCGCGCGAGACTCTCGAACGTCTCCTGATACTCGAGCGACGCCGAGAGCACGTTGCTGGCTTCGGCGAGAAACGCGAGCCGCTCCTGGGCCGCCTCCGCCTCCTGGCGCGCAGCTTCCGCGCGGATGAACTTCGCCCGCTCCTCCGCCTGCCGTTTCACCTGCTCCGTCTTTTTGTAGAGATCGACGAAGACGTTGATCTTCGCGCGGAGGATCTCCGGCACCACCGGGGTGAGGATGTAATCGACTGCGCCTAGCGAGTAGCCGCGCGAGACGTGGTTCTCGGTGTCGTTGACCGCGCTGATGAAGATGATCGGCGTGGTCTCGGATCGCGGCCGCTGCCGGATGAGCGACGCCGTTTCAAAGCCGTCCATCCCCGGCATGTTCACATCGAGCAGAATGACGGCAAAATCCTGCCGGAGCAGACAGCGGAGCGCTTCCTTCCCCGAGGTGGCTTTGACCAGGTTCTGGTTCACCTCTTCCAGCAGCACCTCGTGCGCGAGGAGCTTGTCGGCACGATCGTCCACGATGAGAATATTGACTTTCTCATCCGCACCCTCGGTGCCGATCGCCTCTGCAGCCATCACTTAGCGGTGCAACCAGCTGCGGAGCAGGGTGAGCAGACGTTCGGTGTCGACCGGTTTCGAGATGTAATCACTCGCGCCTGCTTCGATGCATTTCTCGCGGTCGCCTTTCATCGCTTTCGCCGTGAGCGCGATGATCGGCAGCTCGCCGAAGCCATACATGTTTCTGATCGCGCGCATGGTTTCATACCCATCCATCTCGGGGAGCATAATGTCCATGAGCACGAGGTCGATTCCATGCTCCCGCTGCAGTGCCTCGATCGCGCCGCGGCCGGTTTCCGCCGAGAGCACATTCATCTTGTAACGCTCCAGCATGCTCGTCATGGCGAAGATGTTCCGCACGTCGTCATCGACGATGAGGACTTTTTTGCTGTTCAAGACCGCATCCGGATCGTGCAGGCGCTGCAGAATCTCGCGCTTGTCCGTCGGCAGTGTCGCCGCCTCGCGATGCAACCAGAGCGCGGTCTGATCGAAGAGCCGCTCCGGGCTCCGCACATCTTTCACAATCGTCATTTGCGCGACGCGGTTGAGTTTTTCCTCCTCCTCCGCGCTGAGGTCTTTGCCGGTGTAAACGATGATCGGAAGGTGCGTCTCCTGTTCCCGAATTTTCTCGATCAACTCGAAGCCTGACATGTCCGGCAGCATCAGGTCGAGGACTACGCAATCGAAGCGTTCCCGCTCCAGCTGCGCCAGCGCCTCGCCCGCGCTTCCCGCATCGGTGAGATGCGCCGATTCGTTGCCGATCAACTCGCGGATGCTGTTCCGCTGCGTCTCGTCGTCCTCGATCACGAGCAATTTCTTCGCGCCCGTCTCGGACATCTCGCGGATTTTCGCGAAGATGCCTTCGATCGCCGCTTCCGGGATTGGTTTGGTCAGGAAGCGCAAGGCGCCCTGTTTGAGGGCGTTCTCCGGCTCCTCGTTGGCCGAGATGATGAAGACCGGAATGTGACGCGTGCTGAGGTCTGATTTCAGCCGGTCGAGGACTTTCCAGCCGTTGATATCCGGCAGGCTGATGTCGAGCGTGATCGCCACCGGCGCGAATTCGCGGATGAGCTCGAGCGCCGTCGAGCCGCGCGCGGTGACAATGCCTTTGAACCCTCGCTCGCGCGTGAGATCGAGGAGCCACTGCGCGAAATCGCGGTCGTCTTCCACGATCACGAGCGCTTTTTCGCCGGGTAGAATATTGCCGCGATCATCAGCCACCGCCGTATCGGTGGGCGCGGGAAGGGCGCCGTTGTACTCGCCGTTCTGGTGCTGATCCTGCACGACGGCGGCGGCTACGGGTGGCGCGGGGCGGTCGAGCGGCGAGACGCTGTAGTTTTGCGGTAGGAAGAGGGTGAAGGTGCTACCGCCGCCTTCGACGCTTCCCAGCCGAATCTCCCCCCCGAGCACGCGCGCGAGTTCCCGGCTGATCGCCAGCCCGAGACCGGTGCCGCCGTATTTCCGGCTGGTGCTGCCGTCTGCCTGCTGGAAGGCGTCGAAGATCGTCGCCTGTTTCTCGGCCGGAATGCCGATGCCGCTGTCGGTCACGGAGAAGGCGAAGACCTGATCCGCGCTGGCGAGCGAGGGACGTTCGCTGCTCCAGCCGGCGTCCGCGGGCATGACGCTAAGACTCACCGAACCGCGGTCGGTAAACTTGAACGCATTCGAGAGCAGATTCTTCAGCACCTGCTCGAGCCGCTGCGCGTCCGTGTAAACAGCCGCCGGCAGCGACGGATCAATGTTGATGCTGAAGCTCAAGTCTTTCCCCTCGGCGACGTGGCGGAAGGTCCGCTCCATGCTCTGGCGCAGCTCTTCGAAACGCACTTCGCCCACATCGAGCGTGACGGTGCCGCTCTCGATCTTCGACAAGTCGAGGATGTCGTTGATCAACCGGAGCAGGTCCCTGCCGGAACCGCGGATTGTCTTCGCGAACTCCACCTGCTTCGGGGTGAGATTGCCTTCCGGGTTCGTCGAAAGCTGGTCGGCGAGGATGAGGAGGCTGTTCAACGGCGTCCGCAGCTCGTGCGACATGTTCGCGAGGAACTCGCTCTTGTAACGCGAGGTGAGCGACAGCTGTTGCGCCTTGCCTTCCAGCGCCTGCCGCGCCTGCTCGACTTCGCGGTTTTTTTCTTCGACGGCGGTATTCTGCTCGGCGAGCTGGCGCGCCTTTTCTTCGAGTTCTTCGTTCGTTTGCTGCAGCTCCTCCTGCCGGCTTTGGAGTTCGCCGGCGAGTGATTGCGATTGTTTCAGTAGATCTTCCGTGAG
>JACCZQ010000464.1 GCA_013695905.1 Chthoniobacterales bacterium | reverse complement strand
GGGGCTATCGGCGGCTACTACGGCGCGAAGCTCGCGCACCACGGACGGGATGTCCATTTCCTCATGCGCGGCGATTTGCGCGAGCGGCGGCGACTGGGTCTTCGCGTCCAGGGAAAGGGTGAAGATTTCCGGCTGGCGCGACTGAATTGCTATGGCACGACGGAAGAGATCGGGCCGTGTGACCTGGTGCTGATCGCGCTGAAGGCGACGTCAAACCAGGACCTTCTGCCGTTGCTCCCGCCGTTGCTGCACGAGCAGACGATGCTGCTCACGCTCCAGAACGGCCTCGGGAATGAGGAATTTCTGGCGGAGCACTTCGGCGCGGAGCGCGTGATCGGCGGACTCTGCTTCATTTGTCTGAATCGCGTCTCTCCAGGCGTGATCGAACATTATGATCACGGTCGCGTGGTGCTGGGGGAATTCGGCGGCTATCCGTTGCCGCGGACGCACGACATTAGCTGGGAGTTCAAGCGCTCCGGAGTTGTTTGCAGTGTCGCCGGGAATCTCGGCCTGGAGCGTTGGCGGAAGCTGGTCTGGAACATTCCGTTCAATGGTCTTGCGATCACCGCCGGCGGTGTGGATACGGCTGGGATCATGGGTGACGAGCGGCTGCGTGCGACGACGCTTGCGTTAATGGATGAAGTCATCGCCGCCGCGAACAAGTGCGGTTACGCATTGCCCACGGCGGTCGCGCTCGAGCAGATGAAGCGCACCGATGAAATGGGAGCTTACAAGCCCTCGACGTTGATCGATTTCGAGGCGGGCAAACCGCGGGAGATCGAAGCGATCTGGGGTGAGCCGCTGCGCCGCGCGCGCGCCGCCGGGTGCGAAGTGCCGCAGCTCGCCGCGCTTTACGAGCAGCTCCAGGAAATCGCCGGGCCGCGTCTCGTCGCGCCATGACCGGCGTTCCGGAAATCACGGTGCAGAACGCGCAGCGCAAGGTGCGCCTCGCCCTCGCGCCGCTGCGGCAGTTCGCGGTTGACGCGTTGCAGCGGTGTCTTGCGTTGGCGGAGCCTGCGCCGAGTGACCTCCGCACGCTGGAGCAGGTCACGCTGGTGCTGGTCTCGGATCGGCGAATGAGCGCCTTGCACGCGCAGTTCCTGCAGATCACCGGCCCCACGGACGTGATTACATTTCAGCATGGTGACATCTTCGTGAGCGTGGAAACTGCCGCCGCGAATGCGCGCGGCTTTCGCACCACGACGGACCACGAGGTGCGGCTCTACCTTGTCCACGGGCTGCTGCATCTGCACGGTTTCGACGATACGACGCCTGCTCAGGCACGGCTGATGGAGCGAACGCAACAGCACCTCCTCCGCGCGCTCACAGGCGTGGAGTAGGTGCACAGACCTGGCCACTGGTTTGAACTGCCGAGACTGTATGTTAGCGTCTCCTTTATGACTTGGCAGCCACTTCGGGGCAGGGGAGAGGTGGTGCGGGACGGCTCCGGAGAGTCCACAGCAGTCGTTAGGCTCCCGTTTACCCTCGCTCTGGAAATGCCCGAGCTCGAACAGGAGACGCGCGAGGAGGACCTGCTCGATGTTCCCTGGCAGGTCGTGGTCCACAACGACCCCGTCAACCTGATGAGCTACGTGACCATGGTCTTCCAAAAGGTCTTCGGTTTCAGCCCTGACCGTGCCGAGAAGCACATGCTGGAAGTGCATCGCGAAGGACGTTCGATCGTCTGGAGTGGCCTGCGCGAGCGAGCCGAACTCTACGTGCAACAACTGCACGGTTACCTCCTGCTCGCGACCATAGAACGCGCTCGCTAATGGAGATCCGGCGGCAAGGAGACACGCTCGAAATTGCCGAGCTCGACCCATTCCTCGCCGAGCTGCTTCGGCAGGTTCCGGAGAGCACGAATCCGGATGGCGTGGAAGCCGCGGAGAAGCGAATCTTCAGCGCGCCGGCGCCCGCGGACGAGCACGAGCTTTGCACAGAGTGGAAGCAATACGTCGAGCCGGAACTGCGGCGGATCTTTCGCAGTTCCACGGAAGTGGTCGCCGCCGACCTCAAGATGTTGAATGGCTCGAAGAAGCCTTTTGCGAATTGCACCCTGCATATTCCGATCAGGCATGCCGACGCATGGTTGAATGCCTTAAACCAGGCGCGCCTGGTGATCGCCTCGAAGTATGGCTTCACCGAAGGCGAGTTAGGCGATCACTACCGCTCGCCGATCGGATCACGCCGCGACCTGAGCCTGTTCCAGGTAAACTTCTATGGCTTCCTGCAGGAGTTCATCCTCCAGGAAATACAAGGCCATCCAGACGACTCGACTTAGCGGGTCCTTTGCCGGGAGCCAGCGTGCTGTAGCGTCGGGCTGTGAGGCGAGCGCGCGCGGCCCACTACCTGCCCTGACGCTGTCGCACCATCGCCATCAGTCGATCCTTCAGCGCGTCCGAGGTTTTTTCCGGGCGAAGGCTAAGGGCGAAGGCCTCGTGCAGGTTGTAGCACTCGACGATGAAATCTTCCGCCGGCCGCCCGTATTCTTTCCGGGCCTGCTCGAACTCGTCGATCTCGTCAGGTTCCAGCGCGCCGATCACATAAAGGCGGGCGCGGTTCTGGAATTCGTCAAAGCTCATCTTTCAGTTCTTTCAGGCCGTCGTAAATTTTTTTCAGCCCCAGTTCCAGTCGTGTTTTGACCGTTCCCAATGGTGTATTCGTTTTTGCGGCGATTTCGCGCTGACTCATGCCGCGGAAAAATGCGAGATTGATGGCCTGCTGTTGCGCAGGGGGGAGGGTATTGATGACACGACGCACGAGCACGCGGGTGTCGCTGAACGTAATCTCCTCTTCCGTAGCGTTATGGACCCACGCGTCGGGCTGCTGCTCTGTTTCGGTCTGGAGGCGCTCCTCGGCCCTCGCATAGGCCTGTTTTTTTCGCAGGCCGTCGATTGCCCGGCGCCGCGCCAGGGTGACCATCCAGCCGAGCGGCTTCCCTTTTTGTGCGGAGAAGTTTTTCGCCTGGTTCCAGATCTCCATGAAGATCTCCTGGAGCAGGTCGTCGGCCTCGGCTTCGTTATGGATGACGCGGAGGATGAGCGCTTTTAGAATGCCGTTGTAGCGGTCGTAGAGCTGCGAAAGCGCTTCAGGATCTGCAGCCTGGATCGACTGCATCAACTCCAGGTCCGTCGGCGCGCCCGGCTCCAGCTCCGGCGCCGATGCCGGCAGGCGTGCCCCGGGACGAGAGGGATTATCGGGCGCAGGGGCCGGTGTTGCAGATGGTTCCATCGCCACGAGTTTGTGCCAGTCAGTCAGCCAGCGCGCCGGCGAGCAATTCGCCTAACGAGTGCAAAAAAGACAAGGAGGAGCCCGGCTGCCGCATATGAGGTATGCTGTTT
>JACCZQ010000461.1 GCA_013695905.1 Chthoniobacterales bacterium | reverse complement strand
TTCACGGGCAGGCGAATTATAGCAGAAGTCGTGCGACGTGGCGGCCTCCTTCCTTGGCAGGGTCGGTTTCCGCCGTTTATTGCCGGATGCGGCCTGTGGCGTACCTGTTCGAGCGGTTTCCGTCGTTCGGCCAGACATTTTGCTACCGTGAGGTGGCGGAGCTCGTCCGGCAGGGGGCGGAGCTGTCGCTTTTTTCAATTCGGAGGCCGGTGGGCGAGCCGCCGCAGGATTGGGATGAGGCGATCGTCTCGCGCGTCGTTTATCTCCCGGAGGAGAAGGCGCTGGTGGCGGAGATTGACCGCGCCGCGAAGGCCGGTGAGCTGCCGGAGGCGGCGGTGCGTGGGCTGAAGGCGTGGGGGCGGCAATCTGATTTTCTGCGGCTCTACCAGGCGGTGTTCGTGGGGCTGCGGCTGCGGGAGGCGGGGAGCAGGCGGGTGCATGCACACTTCGCCGGGATGGCGGCGCGGACGGCTTACTGGGTGCGGGAGTTTTTCGGGATCGACTACAGCTTCACGGCGCACGCGAATGATATTTTCGCGCCGCGCGATTTCGTGGTGAGCCTCGCGAAGCTGTTCGAGTCGGCGACGGCGGTGGTGACGGTGAGTGATTTCTCGGCCGAGCAATTGCGTCGGCAATTTCCAGGAGCAGCGGGGAAGATCCACCGGGTTTATAACGGCATCCAGCTGGAGCGATTCCGCCCCGCGACGCTTGCTGCGGAGGTGCCGGTGATTGTCTCCGTGGGGCGTTTGATCGAGAAAAAGGGGTTCGCGGATCTGGTGAGTGCGTGCGCGTTGTTGAAGGAACGGGGCTGTCATTTTCGCTGCGAAATCGTCGGGGAAGGTCCGCTGCACGATGCGCTGGCGGCGCAGATCGAGCACGTGGCACTTGGCGATTGTATGCAGCTGGTGGGACCCCGGGGCGAGCGGGAGATCGTGGAAAGCCTGGCCCGTGCGGCGGTGTTCGTGTTGCCCTGCGTCGTGGAGGCCGACGGTGGCATGGACAACCTGCCGACCGTGATCATGGAAGCGATGGCGGCGGGGTTGCCGGTGATCTCCACCCCGGTCGCCGGTGTGCCGGAGATGGTGCAGCCCGGCGTGACGGGTGAATTGGTCCCGCCGCACGATCCGCCGGCGCTGGCGGAGGCGATGCAAACGATGATCAGCGGCGTTGCGCTGGCGCGCCGGCTCGGCGACGCGGGGCGGAGAGCGGCCGCGGAGAAATTTGCGATCGAGGTGAATGTCAGATCGTTAACCGCAATCCTGAACGACTCCTGATCCATCGTGCGCGTGCGCCCGCCGGCGCGGCACACTCAGAGTAGCTCGCGGACGGCCTGCACGGCGCGCAGGTAAACGCGATGCGGGCCACCGCGCATGAGTTCTTCGTTCAGCAACGCGACGGGATCGTTCCGGCCGGCCGGCATGAGCTGGTGCATGCGTGCCTGGCCGTCGGTGTGCACTGTCACTTCCAGGAGGTCGGCTTCCGGGAGATCGGCGACGCGGAACTCGGTCCCGTCAGCAAACAGGCGGCAACGGCTGACGGGCTCCCGGTTCGCCTCCGTGAGAGACACGCGGATCGCTTCGCCAGCGCAATCGCAAAAGCCGATGGTGTTTTCATCCGCCGCTTCGACCAACGTCCAGCCGAGCTGCGCCGCCAGCCAGCCGACGAGAAGGAGAGCAGTGGAACGGAATGCCGGCGCGAAATCGATCTCGACGCGGCCGATGCTGGCGAGCTGCTCCTGCGCGTTTCGTGAGTCAAAGAACTGCGCGAGGGCGAGCCGCAGATGCACGAGGCGATTCCAGTTGAGGTCGCAAAGGACCACGCGGTGGGTAGCGTCGCACTGCGCGGTCTCGACGAGCCGCATCTGTGCGTCGAAGTCGCGCCATTGCTGGCTGTCGTAGATGAGCCGATCGACCCAACTCCAAAGCTGCGGGTCCATCGGATCGTGGAACTCGCCCTGCCACCAGAGGTAGAACGGGAGATCGGAATCGAGATGCGAGAAGACGATGTTCGGCAGGAGATTCGCGAGGGAGCCGGAGAGGGCGAAAGAGATTTGCTCCGAGCAAACCTGTTTGCTGCCGGCGCGGCTGATGTGGCAGTGCGCGGCAATCCACGCGTCGACGCGATCCTCCGTGGCGGACGGAGCAGCGGCCATGACGATCGCGCGGCAGGCGTGATCTTTGGTCACTTCGGCGACGATCTGTGTGTTTGCGGCGAGTGCATCGGGAGCTTCGCTGTAAACGGCGAGATTGATGAGCGACGCGCGGGTCATCACCTCGTCGCCCTGCTCCCAAAGCTTCTTCAGCTCACGCTCGATTTTGCCGATTTCCACCGGCAGGCCGGTGGCGAATGTCTGCGGAGCGGTCATCGCATCGATAATGCGATAAGCGTGGTGCGTGTCATCCTGAGCCGCGCAGACGGCGAAGGATCTCTCGCCGCGCTGCGGGTGTGCGCGAACCGGGCGAGACCGACGCGGGAGTGATGTCGGTCAGTGGCGCGGAGGCACAAACTCCGGGCGTGAGATCCTTCGGCGCGCTTCGCCAGCCTCAGGATGACCGCTATCGGATTCGGGTGTGCCATGGTTGCTGTCGGTCGGCTCACAACCTCCGCCAGGCTCGGCCTTCGCGCGCCAGCAGTTCGTCGGCGGCTTCGGGGCCCCAGGAGCCGGCGGGATACTCGTGCACGGGTGCAGCTTCGGCTTCGCGCCAGGCGGCCTGGATGCGATCGATGAATTCCCACGCCTGCTCGACTTCGTCGGCGCGCGCGAAGAGCGTGGCGTCGCCCGCCATGGAATCGAGCAGCAGGCGTTCGTAGGCTTCTGGGCTGGCCTTGCCGAAGGAGGTGCCGTAGTGAAAATCCATCTTCACCGGCTCGATCCGGAGGCTGGTGCCGGGCATCTTTGCCTGCATGCGCAGCGAGATGCCTTCGTCGGGTTGGATACGGATAACGAGGACGTTTTGCGCCATCGCCTCGGACTCTTTGTTGAACAAGACGGAGGGCGCTTTTTTGAAATGGACAGAGATCTCGGTGCCGGATTTCGGCAGGCGCTTTCCGACGCGCATGTAGATCGGCACATCGGCCCAGCGCCAGTTGTCGATCTGCAGACGGAGCGCGACGAACGTTTCTGTTTTTGAATTCGCGGCCACGTTCTCGGCCTCGCGATAACCCCCGACTTTCTTGCCGCTGATCGCGCCGGCGGTGTATTGCGCGCGCACGACGTTCTCGGCGACGGCTTCTGCGGAGAACCGGCGCAGGGAGCGGACAATTTTGACCTTCTCATCGCGGATGCTGTCGGCGCGGAGATCCGTGGGCGGCTCCATGCTGACCAGGCAGAGCAGTTGCAGCAGGTGGTTCTGGACCATGTCCCGGAGCGCGCCGGCCTTTTCATAAAACCCGGCGCGACCTTCCACCCCGAGTGTCTCGGCGGCGGTGATCTGCACGTGATCGATGTAGCGGCTATCCCAGAGCGGCTCGAAGATGGCGTTCGCGAAACGGAGCACCATGATGTTCTGCGCGGTTTCTTTGCCGAGGAAATGGTCGATGCGGTAGGTGTGTTCCTCCGGGAAAGCTTCGCGCACGATCGCGTTCAACTTTTGCGCGGAGGCGAGGTCGGTGCCGAACGGCTTCTCTACGATGACCCGTGACCAGCCGTCTTCGCGCGGCTTGTTCAGCCCGGCCGCGGTGAGGTTTTGCAGGATAGTCTGGAATTGATCCGGCGCGACGGCGAGATAGAAGAGGCGATTGCCCCCGGTGGCGCGCTCCTGTTCGATTTTCTCGAGGCGTTTGCCTAACGACTTGTAGCCCTCCGCGTTATCGAACTCGCTCTGGTGGTAGAAAACGGCCCCGGCGAAATTGCTCCAGACGTCGTCGCGGACGGTTTGGCGTGAGTGTTTCTTCGCCGCTTCCACGAGGTCCTGGCGGAATTCGTCGTCGCTCTTGGGCCGCCGCGCCAGGCCGACGACCGTGAGGTCCGGCGGCAGCTCGCCATCGGCGGCGATATTGTAGAGCGCGGGGATGAGCTTGCGATGGGTCAGGTCACCCGTGGCGCCGAAGATGACGACCGTGCATGGATCCGGCACGGTGCGGGTGACGATGCCCTCCCGCAGTGGATTGCCGTTCGGCTGATCATTATCGCGTAGCACGTCCGGAGATTACCCGCCCCGGCGCGGCTTCGTAAGCCAAATCTTGAGCGCAGGTCGGAGCGAACGCTGAGCGACGCCGACTAGCTCGGCAGCGGGAAGCGGCGGGTGATGCCCCGGAACGGTGCCGCGGATTTCCTCGAGGGCGGCTTTATCGTCGCGGCGATTGAGCGCGTCGCCTCTGCGTTCATGCTTTTGCGAGCAGCGATTTCGACCGGGCGCTGGAGCGGAGGTCCGTGACCGCCGAACAAGGGCCGGAAGGCACGGTTTTCAAAAACAAGCGCGTTTGAAGAATTTCGCCAGATTAGGCGGTTCGACGGCGGCGCAGCATTGTCGCGCCCAAGAAGCCAAGGACTCCGAGGCCGAGCAATGCCCAGGTGGAGGGTTCCGGCACAACCGTGATGCTGAACTCAGGATTCGACGTGAGTTCATATTGCACATTGTTGGAATCGGCCACGACCGTGCCTTCCGGACTAAAGGGTCCGAGAGTCGCACGAAAGTTATACGTTCCAGCTGGCGTGTTCGGGGCGGCCGTAAACCGCAGGGTGTTAACGATGAAATTCGTCAGACCACCCGTCGTGCTAACGGCGGATCCGGCGCCGACATTCGCTCCGAGATCGAAGCTGGGATTGCTGACGCTAAATCCGGCGTTAGGTCCGCTCCCGGCCAAACTGAAGGTGGATTGATTGCCAGCGCTTGAACCGCTGTTCGCGGTGGGGAAGGCAGCAGTGCCCGAAAAGAAGTAAGCAGTGAAAAAGCCGACGCCGGAATCCACGCCGCTCGTCGGAGTCATGAGTAACAAATTCACCGAGACGACATTGTTAGGCGGCTGCCCGGCAATGCTGAGAGTGATCTGGGTGTTGAAAACGTTCGTGCTCGAAAGGTCAATTGTGCCGTTCGTGCCTGCGACAGAGATGGTCGTTTGAGCCGAGGCCCAGGACGCCACCATGACAAAGCTGAGAATGAAGAGCGCTTTTTTCACAGTTATGGTTGGGATCGAGCCCGGTGTCTTAATTTGCTTGTTGCTTTTTGGGAGGGCAGGATGGTTCCTGTTTGGCTCTGGGTTAAAGAGACATCATTCCCGTCTATTTGGCCCGACGCATTTACGTCAGCCTTGAAATTGCTACTATCGACCGGTTGGCGCGTTCTCGCTTGCACGGCTGACACGTCATTGCCATCGACCGAGCGGTTTTGGTCCACATCGCCCAAAAGCACACCCATCGTGCCGGTCGCACTGGGAATTACCCCTCCTTCCGTATCGGTCACATTCGACAACGTCACACTGATGGTCTGGGCGTTATTCACGCCGGTGAGATTGACCGTGTACTGATTAGCCTGCGGCCCTGGGCCGGTCCCGGCTTCCACGATCGATGGGCTGCCGCTCTGGCCTGTCACGTTCCGGGCCCCGACGCTCGCCACCGGCTTCAGGAACGTAAATACCATGGTGTGATTGCCTGTGTTCCCACCGCTGCGGTCCTCGATGTTTACCGGGCCGCCGATAGGAAGGTTGATGTCGAACGTCCCGGCGCTACCGTGCGTTTTTCGCGAAGTCACGCTGCGAAACAGCTCGACGGCGGCGAGGGCGATACCGATGCGGCCGTCGGCCAGCTCGTAGAAAAAAGCCACGTCGCCACGGTCGTTCAAACCTTTGTTGAAGAAAAAATTGGTCAGCGTGGAGCCGAACAGGGCATCGCCGGTGTAGATGATCTTGTCGGCGACCGGGTCCGGACCGGTGAAGATGCCCTTGCCCTTAGGAGCGCTGTCGAGACTCGCGCCGAACACCAGCAGATCCTTGTTATTGAGGGACTGGAGGTCGGTGACGAGGCGGTAGGGGCCCTGGGTGGTGATGACCGCGTCGGCCACCGGGTCGGGGCCGTCGAAGATGCCGGAGTAGCTGCCGTCGTCGAGACTCGCGATGAAGACCACGCGGCCTGCATCGTTGATGTCGGGATCGGCGAACCCGAAGTAATTCCCGTCGGTATTGGCCACGATGTCGGCCGGGTTGG
>JACCZQ010000453.1 GCA_013695905.1 Chthoniobacterales bacterium | reverse complement strand
GGCAGCTCGCGGGCGGCGATCCTGGTGCTGCACGGCGCGGGTGGAACGCTCTTCGATGGACCGGAGATGCGACGGGTGGCGCGGCACCTCGCGGCCGAAGGAAACGCAGCCTACGTGGTGCATTACTTCAACAGCACCGGCACAACTGCCGCCCTCGATGCGACGATGCAGAAACATTTCGATACGTGGAAGCAGGCGGTGCTCGACGCAATCGCAGCCATCCAGCAACGGCGCGGCACGCGGGCGCCGGTGGGGATCTACGGCTACTCGTTAGGCGGTTTCCTGGCGATCGCCACCGCCTCGAACAACGCCAACGTCGACGCCGTGGTGGCGCAGGCGGGCGGCGTCTGGAACAACCAGGAGCATCGGATTGGCCGAATGCCGCCGGTGCTGATCGTGCATGGCGAAGCCGACCAGCGGGTGCCGTTCACGAAATACGCGACGCCATTGCGCCAGCTGCTCCGGCGCCGCGGCGCCAAGGTGGAGACGCTGTTCTTCCCCAGCGAACGGCATGTGCTTTCTCCCGCTGCGATGGCGGAAGTGCGGCCAGCGGCTGCGAAGTTTTTCCGGCGCCAGCTGCGGGCACGGTGAGCTGCTGCGCGTTTAGCCTTCGCGTCTGGCGCGGCTTCGCAGTAAGTTCGCCGCCACGTCGCGCCGCGGTGCGGTGCGATTGTCCCGCCTCCGCCTATGAATACCAAACCTCCGGTTATCTATAATCTCGACGATCTGCCGCGGCCGCCCGCGCGCATGATCGGACTCCTGTTGCTCCTGGTTCCGCTGCTGGTGCTGCTCTGGACCTCGTTCTACACCGTCGAGGCGGAATCGGAGGGCGTGGTGCTGCGGTTCGGCAAGTATCTCAAAACCGTCGAGCCCGGACTGCATTTCAAAATTCCTCTCGGCGTCGATGACGTGACGGTGCTGCCGACGCGCCGGCAGCTGAAGCTCGAGTTCGGCTTCTATACCCCCGGCTATGCCGATCCTCGGCAGGCCAGCAATTTCCAAAAAGAAGAACGCTCGATGGTAACCGGCGATTTGAACGCCGCGCTCGTCGAGTGGGTGGTGCAGTATCGCATCGATGAGCCGCGGAATTACCTTTTCGAGGTGCGGAATCCCAGCCAGACGCTGCGGGATCTTTCGGAAGCGGCGATGCGGGAGATGATCGGCGACCGCACCGTGGACGAGGTGATCACGATCGGCCGCCAGGACATCGAGATTTCGGTGCTGGCGCGGCTGCAGGAGCTCTCGAAACGGTATCAGCTGGGGCTGCGCATCGATCAGGTGCAGCTCAAAAACGTGAACCCGCCCTCCGAGGTGCAGGCGTCCTTTAACGAAGTGAATCGCGCCCAGCAGGATCGCGAAAACGCGATCAACATCGCGAACGGCGACTACAACGAAGCGGTGCCGCGGGCGCGTGGTCAGGCTGATCAGGCGATCCGCGGCGCGGAAGGCTATCGCTTCAAGCGCGTGAACGAAGCGGAAGGCGACGTCGCCTTGTTCAACGCCATGTTCGCCGAATACGTGAAGGCGCCGGAGATCACCCGCAGCCGTATTTATCTCGAGACCATGGGCGAAGTGATCCCGCAGCTCGGCCCGAAAATCATCATCGACGACTCCATGCGACAGCTTCTGCCCATCCTGCCGCTCGGCCAGACTCCGGGGGTGACACGATGAGAAATCGCGGCGCTTTATTCTTCAGTTTAGTGATCCTCGGGGCGGCGGCGCTCTTCACGTTGCTCGGGTCGCTTTACGTGGTGAATCAGACGGAGCAGGTGATTATCACGCAGTTCGGCAAACCGGTGGGCGAACCGATCGCCACACCCGGATTGCGGCTCAAGCTTCCGTTTATCCAGACGGTGAATCGTCTGGAACGGCGGTTTCTGGAATGGGACGGCTCCACGGTCGCGATTCCCACCCGCGACAAGACTTACATCCACGTGGATACGTTTGCCCGCTGGCGCATTAGTGAGCCGACGACCTACTTCGTCCGCCTGCGCGATGAGCGGAGCGCGCAATCGCGGCTCGAGGACATCATCGGCAGCGAAACGCGAAATGCCGTGGCGCGCCACGACTTGATCGAGATCGTGCGGAGCGACAAGGAACGCACCCCGTTGAAAGACGAGAAGCTGAAAGCCGGTCCGGTCGGGCTGGGCAGCATCGGCACGCTGCCGCCGATTGAGTTCGGTCGGTCGAAAGTCGAGAGCGACATCAAAACTGCGGCCGCCGCGAAGATGGCAGAGTTCGGGATTGAGTTGCTCGATGTGCGGGTGAAGCGGGTGAATTACAACCCGGATGTGCTCGACCGCATTTACCAGCGCATGATCAGCGAACGGAGCCAGATCGCGCAGCTTTTCCGCTCGGAAGGGCAGGGGGAAGCGGCGCGCATCGCGGGGCAGAAGGAGCGCGATTTGAATGAGATTCAGTCGACCGCCTACCGACAGGTGCAGCAGATCCGCGGTGAAGCGGATGCGCGCGCGAGCGACATCTATGCGCGGGCTTATTCGCAGAGTCCACAGGCGGCGGATTTCTACGCTTTCATGAAGAGCATGGAGACGTACCGCACGATCCTGGCGAAAGATTCGACGCTGGTGCTGTCCACGGACAGTGACCTCTTCGGAATGCTGAAGCGCGCGGTGGGACGGCCACCCGATGGACCAGCGGCAGCTCCACCGGCACCGCCATTAGTGCGGTAGTGGCTCAGCGTGCGGCGCACCCCTCAGGGAGGGACTGCTCGCCAGGCACCAGCGCGGGCGCTGCTTCGTGCGGTACGGCAGTTCCGTTGAACTTCCTGTAGAGGAATTTGGTCACGGGGGAATTTTTCTTGGCGACGGCGCAGGCGTGCGGCAACCCTGTTTCGCGCAGGACGCGGAGGGCGCTCACCAGCAGGTCCGTGCCGAAGCCGCGATTCCGATATTCCATCAAAACGCAGGGGCCGGGTGAGAGGTGATTCTCGGCGGCAGGGTCGAGCGAGACCACGGTGGTCCCGATGATGCGGACGCCGTGACGCAGCGCCAGGTAAACGGTGTCCGCGCGTTCAGCGGCACGCTCGAGTGAGGCTTCGATGGTTTTCATGACCTCCTGCATGGCCGGGTTCCAATCCGGATCGAGCGTGAACGAAGTGGTGATGACGCGACGCAGTTCCTTGAGGTCCTCGGGCCCGACGGCGGTGATCTCGTAGTGCTCCGGAAGCTTCCGCGGAGCCGGTGATGGCAGCGCCTCTAAATCCCACGTAAACCGCAGCCAGTTAATCGGTCTCATCGCGCTGTGCACAACTTCCGCTGCAGCAACTCCGCTGTAAACCACGATGGAGACGAGGAAGCAAAAGAGTTACGCAGGCGGAGGCGTGAAGAGATGTCTCCGCGTCTTGTCCGAGCAGACCGACGGTGCTGGTCGTCCACGGAAGATGCGCTCAGAGCTGCTGCACGATCTTCGTCGTCTCGTGCAGGGGCTGGTAGAGCTCGCGATGCTGCGCGACGCCGCGCCGGAGCACCGGCTTCAGGTTCGCGAGATCGGCGACATTGACGATTTGATCGACGCTTTCCACAAAGGCGCTCATCGCGTCGTTCGTGGCGTAGCGCTGGCTCAGCAGCACGACGAAATGCTGGCGCCGGTGCGCACCCGCGCGATGCACCATGTCGGCCAGGATTGGGTTCGTCTGCAAGGTGGAACCTTTGAAGCTCTCGTACACGATCACGACATTATAGCTGTAGGTCTTCAGCTTCAGAAGCACGTCTTCCTCGAAAAGGCCCAGGTGCACCTTGTAGGTCATGTCGATGAGCTGCGGTACGACCAGCTTCTGATATTGCTGATGATCGATGCACACCAGCGCAGTATTGTCGCCGGTGTCGAAAAAGGAATTATCGAGATCTTGGCTCATGGATTAGTGGAAGGCGTTCACCGGAATGTCGAGACGAAGGCCGGAATCAAGATCGTTATCGACGCCGCGGGCTTTCTGCACGAGGTCGATGCCACGGGTGACCTTCCCCTTGCGGCTCGCAAAGACCATGGCGGTCTCTTCGGAGATGAGCTCGTCTTCGTAGGCGTTCAGGATCGACTGGTCGAAGGTCATCCAGCCAAACGGCGAGCTCGCCTCAATGATTTCGTAGAAGCTGCGGTGCTCACCTTCCCCGAGAGCGATGGTTTCCCTGGTGCGGAGATTGTTGCCGAGAATTTCGGTGAGCAGCTGGCGCCCGCCACCGACTTTCGGAGCGAGGCGCTGGCTGACGATGTAGCGGAGGGTGTCCGCTAGCCGAATCCGCAGCTGCTGTTCTTCGCCTAACGAGAAGAGGCCGAGCATACGATTGATCGCCTGTCCCGCATCGACCGTGTGGAGCGTGCTCAACACCAAGTGGCCGGTTTCCGCCGCCATCAGGGCCACTTCCACCGTGGCGCGGTCGCGCATCTCGCCCACGAGAATGACTTTGGGCGCCTGCCGGAGCGCAGCCCGGAGGCCATTCGGGTAATTGTTGAAATCGTGACCAAGCTCACGCTGGTTGAAGGTAGCTCGCAGCTTCGGGTGCACGAACTCGATCGGATCTTCGAGCGTAACGATGTGGACCGATTGCTTCGCATTGATCTCGTTCAGCAACGCGGCCAGCGTCGTCGTCTTACCGCTGCCGGTGGCGCCGGTCAGCAGAACGAGGCCGTTCTTTTCCTTCGCGATCGCGCGGAAGACCGAGGGCAGCCCGAGCGTTTCGATCGTGGGGACGGAGCCTTCCAGCTTCCGCATGACGATGGAGAAATGGCCCTGCTGGCGGAAAATGTTTACACGAAAGCGTGCTTCACCATTGAGTGAGTAGCTGCAGTCGCACGAGCCTCCGGTGAGGTAATCGTAAAGCAGTCGGCGATTTCCCTGAATGAGAGTGAGGGCGATCTGCTCCGTCTGGAATGGGGTCAGGGCGTCGATCGGCGGGTCCACGTAGACCGGTTTCAATTCGCCGAAGTCTTCCACCTGCATGGGATGGCCGACGGAGAAGTTTAGATCGGAGATGCCGTCGTACGTCTTCAGCATCGCCGAGAGAATGCGGTCGAGATCAGGGATTCTCATAGAATGCGGAGGTGCCGGTTACTCGTCGGACATATCGGCCGGTGGATCTTTGAGGAACGGGCGGAATTTCTTTTTGTCGATCGCCTTGTCGTAAGCTTCTTCCGGCGAGATGCGGGTGTGGCGCAGGTGCTCCATGATGGCGTCGTCGAGCGGCTGGTTCCCCTTCTTTTTGCCGACCTGGATCATGCCGGGGATCTGGTGCGTCTTGGCTTCGCGCACCAGGTTCGCAATCGCCATGTCCACGACGAGGATCTCGAGCGCGGCGACGCGGCCGGGCTTGTCGATGCGTTTGAAGAGATTCTGCGCGATGACGCCTTTAAGCGACTCCGCCAGGGTGGCGCGGATCTGGTTCTGCTGGCTGCTCGGGAAAACGTCGATGATACGATCGACCGCTTTCGACGCGCTGGAGGTGTGCAGCGTTCCGAAGACAAGGTGACCGGTGGCCGCGGCGGTGAGTGCGAGCTCGATCGTGTCGAGGTCGCGCATTTCACCGACGAGCAGGATGTCTGGATCTTCGCGGAGCGCGCCACGCAGAGCGGCCGCGAACGAGCGGGTGTGGACGCCGACTTCGCGGTGCTGCACCAGGCAGTTCTGGCTGCGGTGCACGAACTCAATCGGGTCCTCAACCGTGATGATGTGGTCGTGCCGCTGCATGTTCGCGTAATCCATCATCGCGGCGAGCGTGGTGGACTTACCGGAACCGGTGGGGCCGGTGACGAGGATCAGCCCTTTCTTCAACATCGGGAACTTCTTCAGCACCGGCGGCAGGTTCAGGTCCTCCACCGTCAGCACCGTCGAAGGGATTAATCGGAACACAGCGGAGATGCCGTATTTCTGCTGGAAGAAATTCGCGCGATACCGGGCGACCCCGGGCACTTCGTAGCCGAAATCGATGTCCGACGTTTCCTCGAAGAGCTTGATCTTACCTTCGGGCGCGATCTCATAGACCATCGCCTTCAGGTCGTCGTTTTTGAGCGCCGGATAATCGACGCGGACCAGGTCGCCATTGATCCGCAGCATCGGCGGACTGTTGGTCGAGAGGTGAAGGTCGGAAGCTTTCTGCTCCGACATCAGTTTAAAAAAGGAATCGATGCGAGCCATGGGAGTTCAACCCATGGTGTAGCTAAATCGGTGCCAAGCGGCGGGGATTCAGCGAGAGCGCGTGGCTATCGCATCTGCCGGCTCGAGTCGAGCGTGGAGCGGACCTGCTCGAGCAGCTTCTCCCGCGTGTACGGCTTTGGGATAAAGCCGCGGAGGCCCTGCGCCAGCATCGCGCCGAGTTTACTCTGCTCCGCGAAACCGCTGCTCAGGACCACGTTGATGTTCGGGTTGAGCGCGCGCAGCTCGTCGAAGACGGCGTCGCCATCCATCACCGGCAGGAAAAAATCGAGAATGACGAGGCCGATCTGCCGCCCGATCTGCTGGTAGATCTTGAGTGCTTCGAAGCCGTCCTTCGCCAGGATGATTTTGTAGCCTTCCTCCGCCAGCATCTCGGAGGCGAGCTCGGCGATTTCTATCTCGTCATCGACCAGCAGGATCAGCTCGCGATTTCCCCTGGCGTTCAAGACTTGGATCTCGGGCGGAATACCACCCAGGGCGCCCGCCGGCGGAACGGCCGCGCTGGGGGGTCGGGGCCCGGGCATCGCCTGCACGCGCGGCATCGCCGGGAGCGGCGAAGGGGAGGAGGGCGGAGGAGCGGAGGTGCCGAGGGAGACCGGGGGCGGCACGACCGAGAAAGTGGGATGTGCCGCATCTTTGGCGGGCGACGGGCGATTACCGGCCCCGGCCAGGATCGACGATGTGACGCGGTCAAACAGCGCCTGCGCCGTTTTCGAAGCGAGCTCGACGCGTTCGCCGAGCATCTCGATGTAGTTGTACTCCCCCTTATGCTGCCGGGCCAGATCCGAATATCGCGAGATCTGCTGCAGCATTGAATTCAGCTTGGTCGAAGTAGTGGCAATCCACTTCAGGTCTTCTTGATCGAGCATGGTTCAGACGCGCGCGCGTTCAGGTCCGATCGCGATCGGCGGCGCACGCCCACCAGACACAACCGAGGATAGCGGAGAGCGCGAGAGCGAAGGAACCAATGGTGAGCATAGAGGAAAGGAAGGAGGTTAAGGTCAGCACGTGTCATGCCGACTTCGGTCCTGCGCGTCAATGCCAATCGCCCGTCTTTCTACGAAAAACAACCGCTCTGCCTGAGGAGGTGAAACGGTGACGGAATTCATGCAAGCTGCAGGAACCGATGAGCACCAATCTCCGTAACGAGTTCTACGCCGGACTCCTCGTTTCGATCGCGCTCGGGATCTACCTTTTCCAGCTCTGGCGGCCCGCGCGGCAGGTGGAATTGCACAGCGAAAACCTGCTCCGCGCGATCGAGGACAAGGACTGGGCGGCCTTCGCAGATTTCGTTGACGAAGGGTACGAGGACCAATGGGGACACAACCGCGCCGTCGTGCTCGCGCGGGTGCAGCAGGTGGTGGTCTACACGCGCGGACTCGAATTCCAAACGCACGACGCCGTGGTGCGCCGCGCCGAGACCGACGAGCCGTTCTGGCGGGCGCGGATCACCGTTTCAGGCGAAGAGAACGAGTTGATGACATTGATCGAGCGGCCTGTGAATGCCGTCACCGAGCCGTGGGAGCTGCACTGGCGCCGGCAATCATGGAAGCCGTGGGGTTGGAAGCTCGTGCGCGTGAGCAATCCGGGATTTCAACTGCCGGAAGGCAGCTTCTATTAGAACCGCACGGCGTCAGTACTCGCGCTCGAGCAGGTAATTCGCGAGCGCGTGCAGGCGGTCGCCCTGGCCGCCGAAAACCGCCAGCGCGTCGTGCGCTTCGCGGGTGAGACGCTGTGCTTCCTGGCGCGATTTCTCCAAGCCGATGATCGCCGGGTAAGTGGCCTTCTGCGCCGCCACATCCTTACCCGCGCTTTTGCCGAGCTTCTCCGAGGT